>NZ_JBYMAP010000051.1:0-22090 GCF_057766305.1 Methylomonas sp. BG-2
CAAACAGGACGTATTCGGTGACCATGCCGCCTAACCGGGGCGGATCAAGCCGTTCAAAGACCTGGCGGTTTTAGCGGGGAAACAAGCGAACCGAAGCGGCTGCCCGAGCAATCCGCTTCCGCCAACGGTTCCGATAAATTAACCCGAATTAACCTTCACTCCGAATTAGTCCATCAGCCTGCCAACCGGTTTCGCCCCTACCTTGACGGCAGTCCAAACCGTTGTTCGGCTCTTCCCATGCGTTATGCATCCGAGAATGCGCAGCGCCTCCGGCGCTGGTGATATTCTCAAAAAAGCCATGACGAAAAAGCCGTCGGGCGTTGCAAACCGAGGTTTGCACTAAACCAGCCATTAGCGCGCTACCTGTCCGGCGGCGGACCAGAGTCAGCTCGACGCCGCCGACCAGCACATTAGGCTATCAATCCCCGATCGAATTCAAGCGGAACTTTTATCGAAACACGGCCTGAATCGAGGTCCGGATTTTGTTGACCATTACACCTCCGCAACAACCGAGATTACGGCTTGTCTTCAAAAAATTGGTGAAAATCAATTCCCCCACAACTTCATAAGCCGGCTTTTTAACCATGTGACCGGATTATTGTCGAATTCTTCGGGGAGCAAACCCATTTTTTTCAACGACGATTGGCAGAGTCGAATGTATTCCTGCCGCTTCAGCATCTCTTCGCTAACTGCGGCCTTGATTCGTGGATAACGGCTTAACAGGTCCGAAAAACCATCCTCGGGTATCGTAAACAAAACGACTTCGCCGACGGCGCGCATCGATGTCGGATAGGGAATCTTCAAAAGCAAGGGCAGTTCGCCGAAAAAATCGCGATGTTGCAGACTAAACAAGCGCTGACTGACTTTCTCGTTCTCGAATATCGCATCGACCTCGCCTTTGAGCATGACGCAGAAAAATGGAAAATATTCGTCCTGTTTAACCAAAATGTCGCCAGGATTGAAATAACGCGGCGAGCCCTTTTCTATCAGTTCGCGTATTTCCAGCTCATCGAAATACTGAAAATAAGGCAATTCAATGAGCGCATTGTGTATGGACGGCATGCTTGCCGCTTCCGGCGAACCGTTGATCGGGTTGGCAGCCGCATCGGTGACCGGAAAAAGATTCCGGTTATTCGTCGGATGATAGGGAATTTTAATGGCATGCAGTCGAAATAAGTATTCAATCCGAAAGTTTAACGCGCTTCTGATCAGGCTACGTTGATCGATATGATCCGTCCAAACCCACAGTTCGAAATTCAGCCCGATATCGCCAAACCCTTGAAGCAAGGCTTTGGGTGCCGGATCGTTTAATACATTCGGTTCCTGGCTGGCGGCTTTTAATAACAACTCGGTCACCAATACCAGATTGCTGTGCTGCTCTACCACAACTGGGATTTCAACCCGCCTACGCTTGGCTTGATACCCCCATTTTTCCACGATATTGTTGGTGAGCTGAACATTGGGAATGATCAGTTCCGAACCTTGGAACGACGTAATCACGGTCGAGCGCAGAAAAATATCCCGGATGCGGCCCTCGCCACCGGCAAAATAAATAAGATCGCCCACTTTTAGTTTGCGTTCGCTCATCAGGGTAATGCCGCTGGCAATGTTCTTGGTGATGTCTTGCAAGCCTAAGCCGACCGCGACTCCCAGTCCGCCAAAAATCAGCGCCAGTGTCTCGAATTTGATGCCCATGACTTGCATGATCACTGCGATACCAACTGCCAACAGCGTAAAGCCGGTGAGATTGGCGATCAGTTTGCGATCGCCTTCGTTGACAATCAGGCCGACCAACAAGCGCGTATTCAGGACATGGCGTATCCAGCGGACGACCAACAGCATCAGCCCTAAACACAGCGTGAATTTAGCCAACCAAATAACATTGACCGATTGCGTGCCCAGCGTAAATAGTGGCGTTTCAAAGAATAGGAAAGCTTGGGACAGCGGGGCGGATGAGTCGATAGCCATAAATTAACTTAGTCATAAAAGCCGGAGATATTGCCCCGATTATGGGGCAAATTCGCCAGCAACTGCATCAATCAACTGCAACGGAGCCTGTTTTTAGAATACCGCGTTGAATTGGGTACGGACGTAGTCGGTATCCCGGCCTCCTGCTTCGGTAATCACCTGCTCCGCAAAAAAATGACTGTAACTAAAGCCCAACGAAAAATGCTTATTGATTTCCCATTCAATATTGGTGGAAAGGGCTTGGGTGACGAATCGACCGTTGGCTCCTAGCGTCTGCTCCAAAGGATTGAGTCCGCGCGTATAAACCGCATCGTTGTTTGACAAGCGCCAGTAAAAATTCCAATCGACAGATAGCCGGACACTGGGCAGAGGCTGCAAGGACAGATTCGGCATCACATTAAAAAAATTCTGCGGCGCCAATATTGCCGCTTCCTCAAAATACGACAGATTAGGATATAGAGGATTAAAGGTATTCAACTGCCGATCTGTTGCATTCCTGTCGCCACTGGCAATATTGGCGCTTAAGCCCAAGCGCGGTCGCCAGCCTGGGGTGGCAAAGGTATATCCGGTACTGGATGCCGCGGTCCAGGCATTGATAGTCAAGGGTCCAAAACTACCGATTTGATAAATGCCTTCAACATTCCAATCCCAGCCTGACCGCTTGCCAAACACGCGGCTGCCGAACGAATGGCGGGATTCGTCGCCAACCCTATTTTGATAATGCGCGTCTTTGCGTTGCAGACCTAAGTAATAGATCTCGACATCAGTCGGCATGAACGACCATTTGCTGTTCAACCCCCAGAGTTTTTCTTGCGCATTTCCCCGGTCGTCGAAACTCGCTGGTGTTATCGCCACTTCTTCAAAACCGAACGCATCCAGATCCAGATAGTCGTTTTTTAGCGAAAGCCGCACGCCATCGAAAGCCCGCCGCGCATTTTGGCCTTCACGTACACTGATCAATCGGGAGGAACCCAGCGCAAACTCCTGCCGGCCGACACGCGCGGTCAAGGTTTGATACTCCAAATCGACAAAACCCTGCTGCAAATCCGCGCTATCGTTATCCAAAGGCCCTTTCCGCAGCCCCAGGTCATTAGACAAATAGCTGGCCAATTGCACAAAGGCCCTGACATGTTCGGTGGCATGAAGATCGGCGTGCAGCAAAAAGCGATGCAAAAATTGCTGGCCGTCGGCCTGTGTTTCCAGTCCGAACAAATCGTTGTCGTAGCTATTGAAACGTTCCCGAAAATTTCCGCCCAAGGATAAATACACGTCCTCGCGGTCGGCGGTCAGCGGTAGGTATTTGAGCGACTCATAACCGTTCCGCCGAGTTTGCTTGGCAAGGTATCGGTAATTTTCCAACCAACGGTTGCTGTTAAAACCCGGATCGGACTCTTGGGCGATCCCTGCAGAGCTAAGCAGCGATAAGACCAATGGAATGAGGCCGGGTTTCATTGGCGATGACCTCAGCCTCGTTTTTGCGTGAAGGCTAGCTGCTATTAATAGGCGAAACAACCGCAGCCCAGTGCCCACGGATTTTCAAACTGCGTTAGTTGTCCGGCATTATCCAGCCCCAACCAGCGCGACAGCTTGCCGTCGTGGCCTGGATGATGACCGTGAATCGCACAGGCGTGCGCGGCGCATGAAGCGGACGCTAACGCATAATGCGTTTGAGGTGTCTGATGGCCGCCGAAATAGCGCACCGGCGACCAATCGGGACTGGCCGGCGGCAACGGCGTGTCGAATTGGCTAAAGTCATCCGCCGCGTAAACAATTTTGCCGCCTACCATGGTCAGCAGCGAGCTAATGACTTTGATGGCCTCGTCGGCGACGGTCATGAAATCGTGCGATGTCACAATCAGGTCGGCATACATGCCTGGCGACAAAGCGCCTTTTACGGTCTCTTCGTTCGATTTATAGGCGCTGCCGGCAGTCCACAGACGCAAGGCTTCCTCGCGTTCCAGGCAATTGCTTTCGCCGTAGAGCGGTAAGCCGCCGACTGTTCTGCCTGTCACCAGCCAATACAGGGAAACCCAGGGATTAAAACTGGCAACCCGCGTGGCATCGGTACCGCCGCCTACCGGTATGCCCATTTCCAACATTTTTCGCAGCGGCGGCGTATGCTCGGCTGCCTTTTTACCGTAGCGGTCTACAAAATATTCGCCTTGAAAGGCCATGCGGTGTTGTACCGCGATACCGCCGCCCAGCTGCTTGATCCGCTCTAGATTTTTTTCGCTGACGGTTTCGGCATGGTCGAAAAACCAGCGCAAATCGTCGAAGCGGGTGTCGCGATCAATTGCTTCGAACACATCCAGGGCCCGGTCTATGGTTTCGTCGTAAGTAGCATGTAGCCGGAACGGCCAGCGATTCTCCACCAAAAACCGAACTACGTCGCCCAGCTCTTTTTCCATGCTGGCCGCCATGTCCGGGCGGGGTTGCAGAAAATCCTCGAAATCGGCGGCGGAAAACACCAGCATCTCGCCCGCGCCATTCTGGCGAAAATAACTGTCGCCGCTGTAGGGTTTGACAACCCCGGCCCATTTTTGAAAATCCGCCAGTTCACCGCCCTTATTTTGGGTAAACAAGTTATAAGCGATGCGCACGGTCATTTGTCCGTCAGCATGCAGCTTTTCGATCACCTGGTAGTCTTCCGGATAATTTTGAAAACCGCCGCCGGCATCGATGCAACTGGTCACCCCCAAACGATTCAACTCGCGCATGAAATGCCGGGTGGAGTTAATTTGATCCTCCAGCGGCAATTTCGGTCCCTGGGCCAGGGTCGAATACAAAATCATCGCATTGGGTTCGGCAATCAGCATCCCGGTCGGATTGCCATTGGCATCGCGCTGAATTTTGCCGCCGGGCGGATCGGGCGTATCTTTACCGATGCCGGCCGCGCGCAGCGCGGCGCCATTCAATAACGCCCGATCATAGAGATGCAGGATAAACACCGGGGTATCCGGCGAAACCGCGTTGATTTCCGCCAGGGTCGGCATCCGCCTTTCTTTGAATTGAAACTCGCTCCAGCCGCCAACCACCCGCACCCATTGCGGAGCCGGCGTTCTGGCCGCTTGCAATTGCAGCATTGCCAAGGCATCGGCGATACTGCCGACCCCTTCCCAGCGCAGTTCCATGTTGTAATTCAAGCCGCCGCGAATCAAATGCAGGTGCGAGTCGTTCAAGCCCGGTAGGACCCGTTTACCGTACAAATCGATGGCGACGGTATCGGCCGTTGCCAACGCTAGGATCGGTGCATCAGACCCTAGCGCAACAACTTTTCCGCCCGCGATGGCGATAGCGCTGACTTCCGGTTGTGCGTTGTCTAGCGTGGTAATCTTGCCATTGAATAAAACAGTGTCAGGACTAGAGACAATCATGGGCGGTACCTCGATCTGTGAGTTTAACGAACGGAATACTGCCTATTTATTGACTTTGTGCGGGTATTTTGCGCGTTGCCCATAGTCGTGCACCAAGCTAGCCGCGTAGTCGATACCCATGCCGTAGGCACCGAAATGTTCGCGGGCAATATCCGTAGTGCCGACATAGGTTTCTTTGCGACTCCAATCGCGTTGCAATTCCAAAAGCACCTGCAGCGAGGTAATCGACTCCGCGCCATGTTGTTCGGCGCGCCTGATGGCGGCATTGTGCGCTTCTACCGAAGTACCGCCCGAGGCATCGGTATTCATGATGACTTCAAAGCCTTCCGCCAGCGCGCAGAGGGTCGGGAATATCAGACAAGCTTCCGTCCATAACGCGGCCATCACCAATTTTTTACGTCCGGTTTTTTTAACGGCGGCGACGAAGGCCTCGTCTTCCCAGCTATTCATGCTGGTCCGTTCGATTGGGTCCTGCTGCAACACATCCATCAATTCGGGCCAGATATAACCGCTGAATGATTCGGTTTCGACGGCGGTGACAACGGTAGGAATATTGAACAACTTGGCCGTCTTGGCCATCGCGACGGTGTTGTTCTTGAGTAATTGACGGTCGATATTGGTTACACCAAAAGCCATTTGCGGTTGATGATCGATAAATATAAACGCACAATTATCGGGGGTAATAAGTTTTTCGGTGGCTGCGCTCATTGATTGCTCCTTTAAACTAGATTGATTAAGTCAGAATTCACGGACTTGTATTTGACCAAGCTCTGAGACTTTGGTATTGAACAATATTGACTTTTTCTTAACAATTAACGTACAAATAAAATGGTTTCATATCTCTCCTGTAACCAAAATGCAGCGTGAAAGATGGCGGTGTCTGTAGAAAAGCGCTACAAAAGCTATGACAGTTTTGCCGAACAGATGACAGTAATTCGGCAGGTAAACGATCTTGATTATGCGTTTCGAAATTGACCCGGCGTTACCCCAACCTTTCTTTTAAACACGCGGTTTAGATGGCTTTGATCGGCAAAACCGCACAATATCGCAACATCGGTTAATGCGACTCCGGTAAAAATAAACTTTTTGGCTTGGATAATTCGATACGCTTGCAGATATTCATGGGGTGTAATTCCCAAGCATTTTTTAAAATTTCTTAATAGCACAAACGGATTCGATTGAGTGACTTCCGCAAGCTCGTTCAGCGAAATATTTCGATTATAAAAAGTCCGCAAATATTCAATCGATATTTTCACTTTCGAAGGCTTTAATAGGCGCGTGTAACCGTAATGATTGCCTGTCACTTGCTGCAAAAACCGACTTACGAATAGAGCCAGACAAGTCGATTGCTCCAGGGCGCATTGGCTGGTTTCTAAAACTCTATGCGTATCGGCAAAATAATTCCGTAAATACAGATTATCAATGATCGGATTTTTGAAATCCAATACACACTTGCTCAACTCGTGTTTTTCGCAAAAATCGTTCAGTTGCCGAGGGCTGATTTTGATTTCGCGACAAATTGCACCGTCCTTGTTTATAAAAGCCGATTCTAAAGAGAATATTTGCCCCGCATCACGCATTACTAGACAGTTTGGCGTTTCAAGATAGTTCTGGCCGTTTTGCCGGCTTTTCCAAACCGCACCGGAAAAACCGATAATGGCAATTTCATCGTGAAAGATTTTTTCCAGTGAAATCGACTGCTCTGCCGTTATGTCAAAGCGTGAAAAATGACATCCTTCAATCTGCCAATTCACTATTTTGCTGGAAGTAGCGTGTCCCATAGTTCAGTCTGTCCCATTAATTAAGGTGGTTTAAATAGGCTTTACCAGGATTGCGGTAACGATTGCCACAGTCCGCTGTCGTTGACTTGCGCCCAAGACATAATCCGGACACTAACTTTTAAAAAACCATTTCGCGATTAGCCGGACATAGAGCGGCATGATCAAATACACCACCAAACCAACAATCACCAAAGCCAATACACCCTGGCGAATGCCGAACTCTCCCAACTGAGGATACTTTATAAACACGGGTTCCATCGCCGGCGGTACATACATCGTCAGCGGCCAGATCACCGACGTCGTCACCAGCCATTGTTTCCAACGCCGCGGATGCTTACTCACCGCCGGCGGGGTAAACCAGTAATCGATACCGGTTTTAATGTCGATCGCTTCTTCGCTGTCCAGAATCCCGTTAATTTCCTGAAGCAGCTGTTGGCGTTCCGGAGACCGCTGCCAGAATTCCAAGGCCTGGATACCGGCAAAGCGCACCACGATCAGATACTCGTTGTGGCCGTCCGGCGGCCGGACGACTTGTACCCCCAGATGCCCCGGAAAGCTCGCTGCAATCGGCATGATTTTGCTTAACCAACGCTCATATTGCTGAAGGTTGCGCTTACCTTTTTTCAGCCGATGACGGATGGCGAAAAAGACTTGCTCATTGTTGGGTGGCGTTTGGCTGATTTCGTTCATGGCGCGCTACCGGCTGGGTTTCTCATGCGGGCGTAAATCAAACAACAGCACTTCGGCGTTGTGACCCTGTTGGATGTCAATTTGGCCCTCGCCTCGGATACGGGCACCATCGCCTGCGTGCAGCGCGGTGCCGTTCACTGTCAAACTGCCGCGTACCAGGTGCACGTAAGCGTAACGGTTATCGGCAAGCGTTAACCGCGCCTGTTCATCGGCATCGAAACAACCAGCGTAAACCCGCACGTCCTGGTAAACCGACAAAGATCCTTCCGCGCCGTCGGGTGAGATTATCAACGCCAGTCGGCCTTGTTTTTGCGCTGGGCTAAAATGACTTTGCTGATAGCGCGGCTCAACACCTTTCACACTTGGCACCAGCCAAATTTGCAGAAAATGCACCAACGCGCTCCGCGAATGATTGAACTCGCTATGAGTCACACCGGTTCCGGCGGTCATTAACTGAACGTCGCCGGCTTTGATCACCGAACCGTTGTCCATCGAATCTTTGTGTGCCAACGCACCGTCGATGACATAGGTAAAAATTTCCATGTCCCGATGCGGATGTGTGCCAAAACCTTTTCCCGGCTGTACCATGTCTTCGTTGATCACCAACAAATCGGAAAATCCGCTTTGCTGCGGATCGTAGTAATTGCCAAAGGAAAAAGTGTGTCTTGAGAATAGCCAGTCGAAATCAGCGCTACCTCGGCGCTGAGCGGGACGAATTTCCAGCATGATAGGGCTCCTTTCAAAAATTTCGAATTTACATTCACTCAGCTTTTGTGCGGAATATTGGGCTTTTTAGCGAGTGAAATTAGATTACTCCTAAATTTTTCTTATTTAAAACGAGTTATTTTGCTTTTAATATTCGATTTTTTCGAAAGTGGTTTTGGAGTTCTGATGAAGTTATCGCTGGAAGCTATTCAAATTATTGATGCGATCGACCGCACCGGGTCTATGTCGGGCGCGGCGGAACTGCTGCATCGCGTGCCCTCCACCATTTCCTATGCCGTCGGCAAATTGGAAGAGCAATTGACTCTGAAGTTATTCGAACGCAATGGCCCCAAGCTTTCGCTAACTGCGGCCGGAAATACCTTGTTAAACGAAGGGCGTTTGTTATTGCACGCCTTTGGCGATCTCGAATCTAGGTTATATAAAATCGCTTCCGGATATGAAGCCGAGCTAAACGTGGTGTTTGATTCGCTGATACCCAGCAGGGTGTTTATTAACGATTTACATCAGTTTAATACCCTGGAATGCGGAACCCGCATTCGCTTTACCGCGGAAGTGATGAGCGGCGTATGGGAGGCTTTGCGTGAGGAACGGGCGGATATCGTCGTCGCCGTCGGCGATTGTCCGAATTGGAGCGGCTATCAAGTCAGGCAGATCGATACGGTGGATTTTGCGTTTTGCGTCGCGCCGGTCCACCCGTTAGCTGCTGCGGATCAACCCATTAAAACCGACATGCTGCATGTACATACCGTCATCGCCGTCGCCGACAGCGCCCGGTCGCTACCGGCAAAAACGGTAGGCTTATTGTCCGGGCAAAAACGCATTACGGTGCCGAATATCGATACCAAAATCCAATTTCAACGGGCCGGTTTGGGCTTTGGCTTTTTACCGCGACGATTAATCGCCCACGACCTGGAAACCGGATCGCTGATGGAATTGCAGGTTGAAGAAGCACGTCCGTCGGAACCGGTATGGCTGGCAATGCGCACCGCAAATAAAGGTGAAGCGGCCAGTTGGTGGTACCAGACATTAAGCCGGCCGCTGTTACGCGACGCGTGAAAACTCGGCGCTGACTTAGGTATAGGCGTTGACCGACAGCATTAAAAATTCGCGGTGTCCGCTCAACGCATCGGCGATCAGTTCGGCCAGTTCCAATAAGCCCGCCGGCAAGTTGTCGAAGTCGCGGACGCTGACGGTTTTGGCGTTAAAGGTCCAATCGCGCTGTTCGCCTTCGTTACGGACCCGAACCCGCACTTCGATGTTTTCCGCGCCAACCCGGTTGCGCCACAGGAAGCGGCCATTGGCAAGATTGGCCTCGTATCGCTTGGCCAGTTCTTTAAAGCCTTCGGCTTGGATGTAGGCATAGGCAGCCTGTTTGTAGCTGGCGGCAAATTCCGCGTTGTTGCAGGCGGAAGGCTGTTCGACACCGCTCAGCACCTTCAGGGTAAGGCCGAGCGTCAAGGTGTCTTGTTCGCTGCCCAAAGCACAACTGTCCACGGTTTGCAGATTGGGCTTTCGACTTCGGCATCCAGTTTGGCCGGATCGTCTTGCAAGGCTTTTTTCAGGCGGTTGAAAATGCTGCCGCGCACCGATTTTTCTTGCAGATTGAGCGGTGTCGCCGATTCGTCGCGCTTATCCCACAGGGTTCCGCAAAGCCGTCCATCCGAGGGCACCAGTTTTTTCTCGCAGGCCAGTACCGATGCGGTGGCTATTTTGTCTGTTTTTGCCATGGTGATTTTCCTTGCTGTTAAGCGTTGTGGGAGCGTTGTTCGGTCAAATACAGTCGGTTGTCGGCGTCGTAGCGGCTGCGCCGAAGCAGTTCGTCCAGACATTTTGCCGATGCGGCATGACGAATTCGCCCAAGGTCACCAGACTTTCGGCAAACCGATGCGGCGTGTCCAGATCGCGTTGGTGTTCGGCCTGGCCCAATGCGCTGACGCCGTGGAAGCCGGCGGCAATCGGCACAATCCAACCCTTGGCTTTGCGCTCGGCCGTCCAGTACACATGGCCGTCATCGTCGGTGCGGCTTTGGTAATGGACCGCCAAGTAATCCAGCAGTGCGTCGATGGCATCCTGGCTTTGAGGTCGGTAAGTTGTTCCATAACCTTTGGCTGAGTAGTTCCAAAACGGCGGCGATTATGACCGGGCCGGCAAACCAGCGTCAAGGTTAGGTGGCCCGGAAAACCCTGGGGATTACGGCGGCGTGGTGGTTAGGCGGTTGCGCCCGCAAACGTCCTCGATCACTACCGAGGCCGCGTCCCGGCGCGAGATTTTCGCCCCCCAAAAGCCCCGCCTACCCGGCGGGGCTTTTGGGGGGCGGGCGGACCTAAGTCCGCCCTATTGCGAGTTGGCGTTGGCGATCAGTCTTCGCCGCCGAACACGCCCAGCAAATGCAGCAAGCTGGTGAACAAATTGTAAATCGAAACGTACAAGGAAACGGTCGCCAAAATATAATTGGTTTCGCCGCCGTGAATGATTTCACTGGTTTGGTACAGGATCATCGCCGACATCAGCAGGATGAACATGGCCGATACCGCCAACGACAAGGCCGGAATCGAAAACAAGACCGCCGCCAAGCCGGCGAAAAAGGCCACCATCACGCCGACCATCAAGAAGCCGGCGATGAAGCTGAAGTCCTTGCGGGTGGTCAGCGCATAAGCGGACAAACCCAAAAAGATTACGCCGGTGCCGCCCAGCGCGGTCAAGACCAATTGATGGCCGTTGCTGTAGGCCTGGATGTACATATTCAAAATCGGTCCCAGCGTCATGCCCATGAAGCCGGTCAACGCGAACACGAAGACCAAGCCCAGCGCGCTGTTGCTGAAACGGGTGGTCAGGAACAGCAGGCCGAAATAGCCGACCATCGTCACGATCAAACCGGGATGCGGCAGATTCAGCATCATTGCCAGCGCGGCGGTGCCGGCGCTGAACAACAAGGTCATTGACAGCAACAGATAGGTATTCTTCAAAACTTTATTGGTCGCCAGAATGCTGGATTCCGAACGAACGGTTGCAGTGTTTAAACGCATGATGGGTTATCCTCGTAAGTTGAACAAGTGTCGCTGTGACCGCGTAAACGCGCCGGAGTTTCCCGGCATCGGCGGCGCCGTCTGCTAGTATACCTAAACCATTTGCAAACCAGAGGTTAAAAGGTGATGACAAGCACCACCCCCTACGAACTGGCCGGCGGCGAAGCGGCGTTGCGCAGCCTGGTCGACCGCTTTTACTTTTATATGGATATTCTGCCCGAAGCCCGCGGCATACGGGCGATGCACGCCGACAATCTGGCGTCGGCCAAGGACAAGCTGTTCAAATTCTTTTCGGGTTGGTTGGGCGGGCCTAATTTGTTTATCGAGGAATTCGGCCATCCGATGCTGAGAGCCCGGCATTTGCCGTTTCGGATCGGCGAGTCCGAACGCGACCAGTGGATGCTGTGCATGAACAAGGCGCTGGACGAAATCGCGATGGACCCCAGACTTCGGGACAACATCCGCGCGGCCTTGCAAAATCTGGCCACGCACATGATTAATCAAGACACCTAGGAAACCCCCGCCATGTCTTTATCCAAACAATTGTTAATCCTGATCTCGGCGCTGTTTTTGATGATATTCAGCGTCAACTTCGCGCTGAGCGTCGGCAACATCAAGGATTATCTGGAAGGCGAATCCAAAAGCCATGCCCAGGATACCGCGACCTCGCTGGGCTTGTCGCTAAGCCCCTATATGACCGATCCCGAGGACCCGGTGATCAAAACGATGGCCAGCGCGATCTTCGATATGGGTTATTACAAGGAAATCCGCATCGTGGACGCCGAAAACCGCGAACTGGTCGAACTGACCAGCGAAAAACGCGTCGAGGGCGTACCCGATTGGTTCATCGACCGGCTGCCGATGACTTCCGCCACCGCCGAGGCCGAAATCAGCACCGGCTGGAATCTGGCCGGCGTGGTTTACGTGACCGTCAACCCCGGCTTCGCTTACTTGAAACTGTACGAGCAAGCCAAATCGGCGTTCTATTATTCATTGGCCGCCTTTCTGGTTTCGATCAGTCTGCTGGTATTTGTGTTGCGGATGACGCTGGCGCCGTTGAACAAGATCGACTGGCTGGCGCGCCGGATCAGCGAGGGTCATTACGAGACGATACACACGCTGCCGTGGACCCGCGAGGTGCGTAACGTTGCGGCGTCGATGAATACAATGTCGCAAAAAATCAAAACCGCGATCGCCTCGCTGCAAACCAAGCTGGACCGCATGGGCGTCAATTTGCTGCGCGACGATTTAACCGGCCTGTTTAAAAAATCGGTGTTCGAAACCGACCTGAAGCCCCTGTTCGCCGAGCACGGCGACGCCCATGTCGCCTTGATCCGTCTGGACAGCCTGACCGAATTGGTCAAGGAGCACGACAGCGCTGCGATCGACGACCTGTTGAGCCGGTTTGCACAGCTACTGCGCCAAACGGCGGAAAACGCCGCCCAACCGGTAAAACCTTATCGCTTCTACGGCGCCGAATTCGCGCTATTAATCGAAACCGCCGATCAGGACTTCATTGAAAATCTGTTGAAAAACCTGGCGGTCGATATCGCGCAATTGGGGGAACAATACCGTAAGCCCGATTTGGTCCACATCGGCGTCGCTCGGCTGAATCCGGTCGGCAGCGCGGAATCGCTGTTGGAAGCCGCCCACGAAGCCCACGAACAAGCCCAGTTGATCGGTGCCAACAGTTATTTCATTCGGGCCGGCGACAACATCGCCCGCGACATCACCGCCTGGAAAAGCTTGGTGTTCGATTGCGTGGACCGCTGCGACTACTCGGTGTGGTACATCGGCCAGACCGCCGCCTTCGCCACCGGCGCGCTGTTGATGGAAGAAGCCTTCATCCAGGTTCACGACCGTCACGGCGAGCTGGTCGCGATCGGTCCGTTCATTTCGATCGCCGAAAAGTTCGCGAAAATTGTCGATCTGGATCGCGGCATCATCGAGCAAGTGGTGCAGCACATCCGCAACGGCCACCTCGCCCACAGCGTCGCGGTCAACCTGTCGACCCGCACCGTCCGAAACGGCGAATTCCGCCGCTGGCTGGAAATTTTGTTAAAGCAAAACCCGATCGCCGCCAAGCAATTGGTTTTCAGTCTGTCGGCTTACGCGGTGGCCAAGGATGTCGAAGCCTACCGCGACTTCATCGCCGACGTGCACAGCCTGGGCGGCCGGGTCATGATTAAACGCTTCGAAACCCAATCGCTGTCGGCCGAAGCCGTCAAACGTTTGCGGCCGGATTTCATCCGCTTGGCCCGCGACCTGGGCAACGGAGTCAGCGATTCGGCGCAAAAACACGTATTCGTGCAGACCATTCAGGACATCGCCGCTCTGATGGATATTGCGGTTCTGGCCGAGAACGTGCAATCCGAAGCCGACTATCAAACTCTGAAGGCGATGGGTCTCGCCGGTGCCAGCCGTTAATTGCCGGGCGCCGCGCGGTCTGATTGGCGCGGTACTCGCCGTTTTTTGGCTGGCTTGCCTGGCCTTGGCGCAGGATTTCGGCCTCGACCCGGAAATGCTGGCGGCGGTCGAAAAAAAATACGGCTCTCCGGCCAAACAGCGGCTATTGGATTGGCAGCAATTGATCGCCGCCGGCCGCGATCTTGCCGAAGATGAGAAAATGCGCCGGGTTAACGACTTCTTCAATCAAAACGTCGAATTCGTCGACGACATCGCGCTCTGGCACAAAACCGATTACTGGGCCACGCCGACCGAATTCTTGGTCAAGGGCGCCGGCGATTGCGAGGATTACTCGATCGCCAAATATTTTACGCTGGTGGAAATGGGCGTCAGCGACAGCAAATTAAGGATTACCTACGTCAAGGCACTGGAGTTGAATCAAGCACACATGGTACTCACCTATTTCGAATCGCCGCGCTCGGAACCGTTGGTACTGGACAATTTGAAAACCGCGATCCTGCCGGCCGGCCAGCGCCGCGACCTCCAGCCGGTTTACAGTTTTAACGGTACCGGCTTGTGGCTGGCGAAAAGCAAGGGCTCGGGCCAGCGCGTCGGCGGCTCGGACCGGATCAGCCTGTGGACCGAATTGAAAGAACGGATGATGGAGCCGCCGCTGTGAGCGTTGCCCCCGAGTTTCAGCTGCGCCGCAGCCACCGGGCCAAGCGCACCCGCATCGTCGTCAAGCCGGGCCGGGTGGAAGTCGTCGCCCCGCCCAAGGTCCCAGAGCGACAAATCCAAGCCTTCGTCGCGGCTCAACAGGATTGGATACGCGCCGCGCTGCAACGGGTCGCCGAAAAAGCCCGGCCGGCGCCGACCTGGGCGCCGCCGTTGTACGCGGACGGCGCGGCGGTCCCGTATCTGGGCGAGCGAATTCCGTTGCGGATCGAAGCCGCCGCCCGCAAAACCGTCGGCGTCGAACTGCGCGACGGTAGCGGCTTTCACGTTCGGCTGCCGGCGGACGGCGCAGGCGATGATTCGGAGCGGATTCGTCTGGCGCTGACGGAGTGGATGAAACGTCAAGCCAGGGCGCAGGTGCAACATTGGATAGCACGCCACGCTCCGCGCCACGGTTTGATGCCGCGCGGCGTCCGCATCAAAACCCAAAAAAGCCGCTGGGGCAGTTGCGGACCGCAAAACGACATCAATTTGAACTGGCTGTTGATGCTGGCGCCGCCCGCCGCGTTGGAGTACGTCGTGGTCCACGAGCTGTGCCATATCCGCCATAAAAATCATTCGGCCGATTTCTGGCAATTGGTCGAAGCGCATTTGCCGAATTACCGCGAGCAACGGCTTTGGCTGAAGCAGCACGGCGCCGCGATCATGCAAGGCTTGTAAGATGCGAAATTCGCTGTTTTACCTGTTCGCGGCGGTGTTGATCTTCGGCGGCCAATTCTTGATCAGCCAGGATTTGGTGACCGGCAAACCACCGGCGATCGAGCAGCGCACATTGCAAAACCGCGATGCGCTGGCCGGGGTCGCGCGCGGCCCGGCGCTGATTTATTTCTGGGCCGGCTGGTGCGGCGTCTGCCGCGGGATTCAAACTCAAGTGGACACAGTACTGCGCGACTATCCCGGCCTGACCGTGGCCGAGCGCTCCGGCGATGCCGCCGAGGTGGCCCGCTATCTGAGCGAACGCGGTCTGGATTGGCCGGTGGTCAACGACCCCGACGGCGAGCTGGGTTTGCGTTATGGGTTGCGCGGGGTGCCGGCACTGTTCTTTCTCAACCGCGCCGGCCATATCGTGTTTACCACGGTGGGTTATACCAGCGAGTGGGGCTTGCGCGCCCGTTTGTGGCTGGCCGGACTGATCTAGCGCGCTTCAGGAAAAGTCGCCGAGCGCCGCCAGATCGCGCTCCAACAATTCGCTGTCGCCGAGATTCAATTCGACCAAGCGGCGCAAATAGGAAATGCTTTCGATGTCGATATGCTCGCACTTGAAACCCACTTGGCCGTCTTCGGCATGGGTGGCGCTGACGGACATTTTAATCGCCGCGTCGTCGGACAATTCGAAACTCAAGGTATATTCCCCGCCCAGGCCGGCGGTCCAGGGTTGATCGAACCGCAACAGGCAACCGCGCAGACTCAAATCGGCAATCTTGCAGGCCAACGGGCCGTCCGGACCGGTCAACTCGGCGCCGGCATGGTAAAAAATCCGTTGAAACCGGCGTTTGTCTTCGCTTTTTTCGAATGCCATGGCGTTATTCCGGGAAAAATTTCATTTCGACATTGTCGACGACAATCACATCGCCGGCGTTTAATCTGACGATCCGGTCGCCCAGCGGCTCCCGGTTGACGGTCAAACCGTCGTGACCCTGAAGCGCCGACACGAAATAACCGTCCTTGCGACGGGCGATGACCACCACGCCGGCGCCGTCGTGACCGATCCGGGTCATGGCTTTTCTGATCCGCAACACCCGGCCGATATGGATGCCGTTCATCACCTGCAGATTGGCCTCGGTACTTTTAGCGGCCTCGTCCAAGCGCCGATTCAGGTCTTCCAGATCCGGATCCGGGTTGGCGACGGGCGCCGTGAACACCGATTCCTGAAACCGGCCGGTGGTCTGATACAAAATGTAGTGCTTGCCGATGTTGACGATGTCGTTATTGCGCAGATTCCATTCCTTGGCGCGCTGGTTGTTGACGACCAGCGGAAATTCCTCGTTGAGCTGCTTGATCACGCAATCGTCGCCCTTGACCACCGCCACCGCGTGCGCCGGTGCTACCGCCAGACTGTCGACGACCACGTCGTTGGTATCGTCGCGACCGATGTGCACGATGCCGGAATCGAATACCCCCGCCTGGATCGCCTTGTCTTTAAAATAAACGGTAAATTTCGCCATCGTCGATAGTCAATTAGTCCCTGCGCCGGTTACCTAGTATAGCCACTATCACTCCCGTTGCAGAGCAAACCGGATTTTGAAAGCGATCCGGCCCGTGGTTGGAAAAGGGATGTTTTACAACAAAATGACTCGGCATGCTTCCCGATTCCGCGCTGGGGTGGATTATTGCCTTTCGGACCGCCGCCCGGTTCTGCGCTAAACTTGCCGCTACCACCCAATCAACCGCGACGACCGCCATGCCAGATCTATCCGCGCTCCCGAATCCAGAACCGTTGATTGCCCAGGACATCTATATCGCCGGTACCGACGAAGGTAGCGGCAAGTCCTTGATCATGCTGGCGGTGATGGAGATGCTGTCCGGTTTCGCCGGCCACATCGGCTTCTTCCGGCCCATCATCCAAACCAGTCCGGCCAAGGACGACATGATTCAATTCATCAGCCACCGCTACGCGCTGGCCTGCCCGCCGGAAGCCATGTACGGTTGCGATGCCGACGAGGCCCGCGAACTGTTGGCCGCCGAACAATACGACGAGTTACTCAAACGAATTTTAGCCAAATACCGCGCCTTGAAGGCGCGTTGTGAACACATTCTGTGCGTCGGCACCGCGCCGCGCCGCGATAACGCGGCCTTCGCCTTCGAATTCAACCTCGATGTCGCCAACAACCTGGGCTGCTTGCTGATGCCGGTGATTCAAGGCTCTCATCGCACCCAGGAACAAATTCTGCACAGTCTGGCCAGCCTGAAACACACCTTGCACGAACACGATTGCGAGTTGCTGGCCACCGTCGTCAACGGCGCCTCGCCCGAGCTGACCGACACCCTGCGCCACGGCCTTACCCACGACCCTGAATTTCCGGTCTACTTGGTGCCCGGCGATCCGGCCCTGGACAAACCGACGGTCGGCGACATCGCATCCGCGATCGATGCCAAGGTATTTTCCGGCGAGAACGGCGCGATGGGCCGGGAAGTGTCGCATTACAAGGTAGCGGCTATGCTGGTGCCGGATTTTCTGGATTACGTCGAAGCCGGCGATTTAATCATCACGCCCGGCGACCGCTCCGACATCGTCATGGCCAGCCTGATGGCCTACCATTCCCAAAATTACCCGCAAATTGCCGGTTTGCTGCTGACCGGCCATCAGGAACCCGCGCCGCAAGTGCAAAAACTGATCGCCGGTTTGGGCGAAACCCCGTTCGCGGTGCTCGGCGTCGATTCCGACACCTTTACGACCGCGATGCAAGTCAGCCAGATTGGACCGCGCCTGCACACCCAGAACGAACGCAAAATCGCCAAGGCCCTGGGCTTGGTCGAAGCCAATATCAACATGGTCGGCTTGCGCCTGCGGCTAAGCAGTAAAGTCAGCGGCAAGATAACGCCACTGATGTTCGAATACGATTTGCTGCAACGCGCCAAGGCCAAAAAGCAGCACATCGTGTTGCCGGAAGGCAGCGAGGAACGCATCCTGCGCGCCGCCGAAATTCTGCTGTTGCGCGACGTGGTCAAAATCACCTTACTCGGCAACGAAGCGGAAATCCGCCAAAAAATCCAAAGCCTGTCGCTGAAACTGGACGGCGTCGACATTATCGACCCGATGACGTCCGAACTGCGCCGGCTCTACGCCGAAACCTATTTCGACGCCCGCAAGCATAAGTGCATCGTTTACGATACCGCCTACGACTTGGTCGCCGACGTCAGCTACTTCGGCACCTTGATGGTCCACCTGGGCCATGCTGACGGCATGGTGTCCGGCGCGGTGCATTCCACTCAACACACGATCCGGCCGGCCTTCGAAATCATCAAAACCAAGCCCGGCGCCTCCATCGTCTCCAGCGTGTTCTTCATGTGCCTGGAAGACCGGGTGTTGGTCTACGGCGATTGCGCGGTGATCCCCAACCCCAACGCCCAGCAACTGGCCGACATCGCCATCAACGCCGCCGATACCGCCCGCGCCTTCAATATCGAACCGCGTGTGGCGATGCTGTCCTACTCGACCGGCGAATCCGGCAAGGGCGAGGCGGTGGATAAAGTCCGCGAAGCGGTGCGCATTGCCCAATCGCTGCGCCCCGATCTGCCGCTGGAAGGACCGATGCAATACGACGCGGCGGTCGACGCCAGCGTCGCCAAGACCAAACTGCCGGACAGCCAAGTCGCCGGCAAGGCTACCGTCTTCGTGTTTCCGGACCTGAACACCGGCAACAACACCTACAAAGCCGTGCAGCGCTCCTCCGGCGCCATCGCGATCGGCCCGATTCTGCAAGGCCTGAACAAGCCGGTCAACGACTTGAGCCGCGGCTGCACGGTGACCGACATCGTCAACACCGTGGTGATTACCGCGATCCAGGCCCAGCAAGCCGCGCCCGCATGACGCCGCACGGAAAATCCGCGAGACTATCGATCCTGGTCTGGCTGCTGTGGGCCGCGCCGCTGGCGGCGGACACCCGGATCGCGATTCTGAACTTCGAGCTTAAGGACATGACCTTAGCCCCCGGCCTGCCGGCCGAAACCCAGAGGACCGCGTCGTTAAAGCCGCTGTTGGAACGCGAATTGGCCGGCGCCGGCTACCGCATCGTCCCGATAGCCGCTGCCGAGCAACGCGGCGCCGACAGCGGCGTCGGTTATCTGTTCGACCATGCCGACGCGGCCGCCCAACTCGGCGCGCGCCATGCCGCCGACTACGTGCTGGTCGGCCGTTTGCACAAGCCGTCGTTTTTGTTCGTTTACTTGATGGGCCACTTGATCGATGTCAAGCAGCAAAAAATCGTCGGCAACTACATCACCGAATCCAAGGGCGGCGACGCCAAATTGACCGGCAAGGCCGTCGAGGCGCTGGCCGCCAAAATCGATCAAGACCTGGAACGCCGCTACTCGCCGCCCCCGCCGGATTCGGAGCGCCGAGGCCAGCACACCGGTCATGAAAGCGCTTCCCCCGCCGGAAAATGAAAAAAGCCGCGCGTGGCAACGGCCTCCGCCGCGATTGACCACGCCTGGCCGGCAAACCGCTTTAAACCATCGACCACCCTCCAACCACCGCAAACCACCGATTACTCGCGATGAAAATTCTGGTTCTGAACGCCGGCAGCTCGTCGGTCAAATACAGCGTCGTCGAAACCGCGGACCGTTCCGTCTCGATTTCCGGCTTGCTGGAACGTATCGGCAGCGCCGACGCCCGCCACGCCTACCGCCTCGGCAACGACAACCGGCAAATCGACACCGCCATCGCCGACCACGGCCAAGCGCTCGGCTTGTTGTTCGACACGCTGAGCGCCAGCGGCGTCATCGACGGCCAGCCGCTGGCCGGCATCGGCCACCGCGTGGTGCACGGCGGCGAGAAATTCCGCGAGCCGGCTCTGATCGACGCCGACGTGATCCGGCAAATCGCCGAAACCATCCCGCTGGCGCCTTTGCACAATCCGGCCAATCTGTCCGGCATCGAAGCCGCACTCAGACAGATGGGCGAGCTTCCGCAAGTCGCGGTATTCGATACCGCCTTCCATCACACCCTGCCCGATTACGCCTACCGCTACGCCCTGCCCGGCCATTTGTACAGCGAACACGGCGTGCGCCGCTACGGATTTCACGGCACCTCGCACGCCTACGTGGCCAAGCAAGCCGCCGAGCTGCTGGGTAAGCCATTGGCCGACACCCATCTGATTACTTTGCACTTGGGTAACGGCGCCAGCGTCGCCGCCATCGCCGGCGGCATCAGCGTCGACACCTCGATGGGCATGACGCCGCTGGAAGGCCTGATGATGGGTAGCCGTTGCGGCGATATCGATCCCGCCATCGCCTTTTACTTGGCCCGCACGCTGGGCATGGACCTGAATGCGATCGACCAGCTCTACAACAAGGCCAGCGGTTGCCTGGGCGTCTGCGGCGAAAACGACATGCGCGCCATCCACGCCAAGGCCGAGCAAGGCGACGACTCGGCCAGGCTGGCCTTGGCGATGTATGCCTACCGGATCAAGAAATACATCGGCGCCTACTTTGCGGTGCTGGGCCGGGTCGATGCGCTGGTGTTCACCGGCGGTATCGGCGAAAACGACGCCTGGCTGCGCCAAACCTGCTGCGCCGGCCTGACCGGCTTGGGCATCGCCGTCGATCCCGGCCTAAACGCCGCGCCGGTCAAACCCGCCGCGATCCAACCGGCCGGCGCCCCGGTCGCGGTGCTGGTCGTCGCCACCAACGAAGAGTTGGAAATCGCGTTGCAAACCGCCGCATGTCTGGCAAAGCGGGCCAGGTGAAGGGCCAATGTCTTCAAGGCAAGGATTGACCGTTTGCCCCAAGCGTGCCGGAGGAAGGAGGGTCAAGCCGTTCGCCAAGAGCCCTTCGGCTACGCTCAGGAGAGCTCTGTCGAACCATGAACGGCTTTACTTGACGGCATCGGGCAATGGGCGAAGCCCGGCAGCCTTTTTGACGACTGCGTTTCGTCGCTGGAAAGACCGTGAATTTGCAGCGGATTGCCGAATACCACCGACGCTTTGCGCCCCCGTTCCGCGCTGAACCCGGTCGCCAAATGGCGGCTCGGCTACCCATCCAAATCGTCCAACGGACTGACGACATCTTGCCCGCCCTGATTCAGCACATGGGTATAAATCATCGTGGTTTCCAAATCGTTATGCCCCAACAACGCTTGAATCGTGCGAATATCGGTACCGCGTTGCAGCAAATGCGTGCCGAAACTGTGGCGGAAAGTATGCGCGGATACCCGCTTGGCGATACCGGTTTGCCGCACCGCCACCCGAATTGCCTTATTGATTAGCGACTGATCGATATGATGGCGCCGAGTCAGGCCCGACAGCGGATCGGCGGACAACGAACGCGCCGGAAACGCATATTGCCAGCCCCATTCGCGCTCGGCATTCGGGTATTTCTTCGCTAACGCGTAAGGCAAGTAAACAGCACCGTAACCGTCAACTAAATCCTGGTCATGAATTGCCTTGACCTTATCGAGATGGTTGAGCAACAACGGCGCCAGCGAGGCGGCAAAGGTCGTCACCCTATCCTTGTCGCCCTTGCCGGAACGCACGGTAATTTGCTTATAACCGAAATCGATGTCCTGCACCCTGAGGCGGACGGCTTCGCTAATCCTCAAACCGCTGCCGTAAAGCAGCTTGACCACCAGTTGCGGGAAACCCTCCAGCCGCGCCAAGACTTGCTTCACTTCGTCCATCGACAACACCACCGGAACATGGCGATGCGTTTTGGAGCGGATAGCGTC
>NZ_JBYMAP010000052.1:0-21646 GCF_057766305.1 Methylomonas sp. BG-2
GATCAAAAATCTGCGGCCGGTAGAGACGATGGATTTGGAAACGGTTAACGCGATCAGGCCGCACCTTGCACCCGAATTTCGCGAATTGGAACCAAGCTTATTGAGTTGGCAGAGTTTTTGGATGGAACTGGTCGGCAACGCTTGAACCGGAGAGCGTGGCCCAGCCCTCACGCGTACGTCTGTTTAAGGCCCGGCCGTTTTTTCCCGACTCGCTGGGTGCCGCGCATCCGCGGCGAAAACCGTCGAGCCTTGGGTTGGGCTGATCTTTAGATTCCGCTAAACATTTATTTTCCGACTAGGACACCACGATGCATCCCATTCTCGAAAAAGTCACGCAAACCATCATCGAACGCAGCCGCGACAGCCGGAGCGCCTATTTGTCCCGTTTGGAAGCCGCTGTCGACAAAGGCCCGCACCGCGCCAAACTGGCCTGCGGCAATCTGGCTCACGGCTTTGCGGCCTGCGCCGGGGGCGAAAAGGAAGATTTGGCCGGTTCGCAAAAACCCAATGTCGGGATTATTTCGGCTTACAACGACATGCTGTCCGCCCACGAACCCTACAAGGATTTTCCGGCATTGATCAAACAAGCCGTGCGTGATGCCGGCGGCGTGGCCCAATTCGCCGGCGGCGTGCCGGCCATGTGCGACGGCGTCACCCAAGGCCAGCCCGGCATGGAGTTGTCGCTGTTCAGCCGGGACGTCATCGCGATGAGCACCGCGATCGGCCTGAGCCACAACATGTTCGACGCCGCGTTGTACCTGGGTGTCTGCGACAAGATCGTCCCCGGCCTGTTGATCGGCGCCTTGAGTTTCGGCCATCTGCCAGCGGTATTCGTCCCGGCCGGACCGATGCCTAGCGGCTTGCCCAACAAGGAAAAAGTCCGCATTCGCCAGCTGTATGCCGAAGGCAAGGTCGGCCGCAAGGAATTGCTGGAATCCGAATCGCAGTCCTACCACAGTCCCGGTACTTGCACCTTTTACGGCACCGCCAACAGCAATCAAATGATGGTCGAGATCATGGGCTTGCACTTGCCCGGCAGCTCGTTCGTCAATCCCTATACGCCGCTGCGGGACGCGTTGACCCAGGCCGCCGCCCAGCAAGTCTTGAAATTCACCGCGGCCGGCAACGACTTCAGACCGATCGGCCACGCAATCGATGAAAAAGCCATCGTCAACGCGTTGATCGGCTTGCTCGCGACCGGCGGATCGACGAATCACACGATCCATTTGATCGCGATCGCCCGCGCGGCCGGCGTGATTATCAACTGGGACGACTTCGACAAACTATCGAAAATCATCCCGCTACTGGCCAAGATCTACCCGAACGGCTCGGCCGACGTCAACCACTTCCAGGCCGCCGGCGGCATGGGCGTTTTGATTGCGGAGCTGCTGCGCAACGGCTTGTTGCACGACGACATCCTGACCATCGGCGACGAGCGCGGCATGACGCAGTACAGCCGGGAACCGAAACTGACCGACGCCGGGCTACGTTGGGAAGCAGGGCCGGGCGGCTCGCAGGACGACGCGGTCATCTCCACGGTCGCCCACCCCTTCCAACCGACCGGCGGCCTGACCGTGATGCACGGCAACCTCGGCCGCGGCGTCTCGAAAATCTCGGCGGTCGCCGAGCAACATCAAGTCGTCACCGCGCCGGCCGTGGTCTTCGACGACCAGGACGACGTGGTAGCCGCCTTCAAACGCGGCGAGCTGGAAAAAGACTGTATCGTGGTGTTGCGCTTCCAGGGGCCGAAAGCCAACGGCATGCCGGAGTTGCACAAACTGACGCCGCCGCTGGGCGTATTGCAGGATAAGGGCTTCAAAGTGGCGCTGATCACCGACGGCCGCATGTCCGGCGCCTCCGGAAAAGTGCCGTCGGCGATACATATGTGCCCGGAATGCCTGGACGGAGGTCCGCTGGCCAAGGTCCGCGACGGCGACGTCATCGTTTTGAACACGCAAACCGGCGAAGTCAACGTCCAGGTCGATCCGGCGGAATTCGAAGCCAGGATAGCCGCCGCCAATTCGGCGAAGGGCCACCACTTCGGGATGGGCCGGGAACTGTTCGGCGGCTTCCGCGCCCACGCCTCGTCCGCCGAAACCGGTGCCACCAACTTGTTTTACGTCGATTAATACAATAACAACAAACCAACCTATAGGATTAAAACCATGACCGTAAGCATCCAAGAAGTCATGACCACCTCGCCGGTAATGCCGGTCATGGTCATCAACCATCTCGACAGCGCCGTTCCGCTGGCCAAAGCGCTGGTCGAAGGCGGACTTAAAGTACTGGAAATCACGTTGCGCACCCCGGTCGCGCTGGATGCGATACGCCGTATCAAGGCCGAAGTCCCCGGTGCGATTGTCGGCGCCGGCACCATCATCAATGTGCAAACCCTGCATGCCGCGATCGCGGCGGGCGCCGAGTTCATCGTCAGCCCCGGCGTCACCGAAACCTTGTTGGACGCCGCTCTGGAAACCAGCGTACCGCTGCTGCCCGGCGTTATCACGCCGAGCGAAGTGATGCGCTTGCTGGACCGCGGCATTACCGCGATGAAGTTCTTCCCGGCCGAAGCCGCCGGCGGCATTCCGATGTTGAAATCGATCGGCGGCCCACTGCCGCAAGTCACATTCTGCCCGACCGGCGGGGTTAATCCGAAGAACGCCCCGGAATATTTGGCCTTGAGCAACGTCGCCTGCGTCGGTGGCTCATGGATGGCGCCGGCCGATCTGGTCGATGCCGGCGATTGGGCGGAAATCACCCGCCGCGCCACCGTTGCCGCCCAATTGAAAAACTAAGGCCGTTCTCCGCCAGGGACGGCGGCGAAACGGCGCTTGGCAGCGCCAACCGGTCATCACAAAAATGTCCAACCTGCCGAAAGCCGCCTTGCTTTGTCTGCTCGCCGTCTGGCCGATGTTCGGCCGCGCCGAAGATGCCAGCCTGGCCGCTTTATTCGCCGAACGTCAGTTGACCGGTACGCTGATCATCGCCGCGTCGGACGGCAGCCAACGCTTTGTCCATAACGACGCCCGCGCCGGCCGACGCTACCCTTGCGCATCGACGTTCAAAGTGCTCAATACCCTGATCGCGCTGGAAGAAGGCGCCATCGACCGCAACGAAGTAATGAAATGGGACGGCGTCGAGCGGTCGGTTCCGCACTGGAACCGCGACCACACCCTGGCCAGTGCGTATCAGGCATCCTGCGTCTGGTGCTATCAGGTTTTGGCGCGGCGGGTCGGCCGACAGGCCTACCGCGACTATCTGGACGACATCGGTTACGGCCGCCTGGCGCCTGCCTTTAGCCCCACCGAATTTTGGTTGAACGGCGAGCTGCAAATCAGCGCGGCCGAACAAATCGAATTCCTGAAGAAATTGGATCAGCGCGCATTACCGTTCGCCACCGAGCATTATGAAACCTTGCGCAACATCATGCTGGTCGAACAAACACCCGGCTACGCCTTACGCGCCAAAACCGGCTGGGCCGCGCGCGGCCAGCCGCAAATCGGTTGGTATATCGGAAGCATCGAAACCGCTTCGGCGACTTGGCTGTTTGCGTTGAATATCGATCTACGCTCCGAACAGGATCTGCAGCTGCGCGCCCAGCTGCTCCGAGCCGCGTTGCGAGCCAAGGGTATCGCCGCGTTGCCGCCATGACCATGCAAGCCCTGGTACTAGGCCGAGAGCTTTGCTACCGGACCGACCTAGCCATCCCGAAACCCGCCTCCGGCGAAGCGCTGATTCAATTGCGCCTGGCCGGCATCTGCGCGACCGATCTGGAGTTAGCCAACGGCTACGCCGGTTTTGCCGGCATTCCGGGCCACGAATTCGTCGGACAAGTGGTCGAGGTCGCCGATGCGAACGACCGCCATTGGTTGCACAGTCGGGTGGTCGGGTCCATCAACATCGGCTGCCGCCTATGCCCGACCTGTCTGACGACCGGACCGTCACATTGTCCGACCCGGCGGGTGCTGGGCATCCGCGACAAGGATGGCGCCTTCGCGGACTTCTTCACGTTGCCGGTCGCTAACCTATACCGGCTGCCGGACCATGTCAGCGACGAGGCCGCCGTGTTCGCCGAACCGCTGGCCGCGGCCTTGCGGGTGGTCGAACCATTGCAAGACTTGCCGCGCGGCGAGATCGGCGTACTCGGCCCCGGCCGACTCGGCCTGCTGATCGGCCGGGTGTTAGCCTTGGCCGGCCATTCGGTCACGATGCTGGGCCGCTCGGAAGCCTCGCTGACGCTACCCAGACACTGGGGATTGGCTGCCGCGTTGGCGACCGATTTCCCCGATGGCGCGTTTTCCCGCATGGTCGATGCCAGCAGTACCGCCAGCGGCTTCGCCACGGCCTTGCGCCTGCTGCGCGCGCAAGGCTGCTTAATCCTTAAATCCACCTTCGCCGCCGACCACCCCATCGATTTAAGCCCGTTGGTGGTCAAGGAAATCCGTTTGCTGGGATCGCGATGCGGCCGTTTCGAACCCGCCCTGGACCACCTGAGCACCGGCTGCGTCGCCGTCGAGACGCTGATCGACGGCATTTACCCACTCAGCGCCGGCCCCGCGGCCTTCGCCGCCGCAGCCCGGCCGGGAATACGGAAGATTCTCCTGAAACGTTAATCGGTCGACGGTAAACCTCGGCATCTCCGCTAGACTTACCGACTTTTTCAGGACAACCTCGAGGTTGAACGATGACCGGGACTCTATTTTCGCCGCTGGATTTGGGCGAGCTGTCGTTACCCAACCGCATCGTGATGGCGCCGCTGACTCGCTGCCGGGCCGATGCCGACAACGCGCCGCATCGGCTGCACGCGCTGTATTACGCTCAACGCGCCAGCGCCGGACTCATCGTGAGCGAGGCCAGTCAAATCGTTCCGGAAGGCCAGGGTTATCCGGCCACGCCGGGTATACATAGTTCGGAACAAATTCGCGGCTGGCGGCAAGTGACCGCCTGCGTTCACGCCTCCGGTGGCCGAATGTTTCTGCAGCTTTGGCATGTCGGCCGCGTCTCCCATCCCTGTTATCAACCGGACGGCAAACTGCCGGTCGCGCCGTCGGCCCTGCCACCGTCGGGCATGGTCGGCACGCCCGGCGGCCCTCAGCCGTTCGTGATTCCGCGCGCGCTGGAAATCGGCGAGCTGCCCGCCATCGCCGCCGCATACGCCCAAGCCACCCGCAATGCGATGCAGGCCGGCTTCGACGGCGTCGAAATTCACGCCGCCAACGGCTATTTGCTCGACCAATTTCTGCGCGACGGCAGCAACCAACGTCAGGACGCCTACGGCGGCACGGTCGACAAGCGCATGCGCTTGTTGAACGAAGTCGTGGATGCCGTCACCACCGTGGTCGGTAAGGACAAAGTCGGCGTGCGGATTTCCCCGGAAAACAGTTTTAACGACATGCGCGACAGCGATCCGCAATTTTTGTTCGACGCCGTTGCCGCCGATCTGGCCGGCAGGATAGGCTATCTGCATGTCGTCGAAGGCGAAGACCGGCTCAATTGCTCTTCGAACTTCGACTACGCGGCGTTGAAACGCTTGTTCGGTGGAATATACGTTGCCGCTTGCAACTACACCGCCACCAGAGCCGCCAGCGCGGTAGAAGACGGCCGCGCCGACCTGGTCGCCTTCGGCCGCGCCTACATCGCCAACCCCGATCTGGTGACCCGCCTACAACTGGGTCTGGCCTTGAACGCGCCGGATTCCGAGCGTTTTTACGGCGGCGATTGGCGCGGTTACACCGACTATTCTCTAGCCAGCCGCTGATTGCCCGCTAGCCGGGTGGTTGCGCCGCCGAGGGCAAGGCACGGCTGACCGCGTCGTACAAGACGTCGGCGGCGATGGGCTTTTGCAAAAGCGGAAAACCGGCGGTGCGCACCGGCGCCAAGGCCTCGAGTCCGGTCTCGCCGGTCACCACCAAAACCGGAAACTCGCCGTAACGACCGCCTAAACGCCGCGCCAACGCCAAGCCCTGCTCACCCTCGGCCAAGCGCAGATCCACAATCAATAAATCCGGCCGACCTAAATCGGAAAACAACGCGTCCGCCACGCTCGCCGACGCCGCCGTTTCGACCCGGCAGCCCCAGCCTTTCAGCAAGATACGCATCGCTTCCAAAATGTCCGCCTCGTCGTCCACCACGTAAACCCGTTTACCGCGTACCCCCGACGTGTCGGCGCCGGCGTTGACCGGCCTTGGCTCGGCGCCAGTCGCCAAGGTCCGAAAGCGCAAAGTGACCCGAGTGCCGACACCGCACTCGGAGGCCACCGCGATGTCGGCGCCGATCAATTCGCACAAACGCTGGACGATGGTCAAACCCAAACCGACGCCCCGTTGCTGATCGCGGCCGGGATTGTCCAATTGGTAGAATTCCTCGAAAACCCGCGTCAATTCCTCGGCCGGAATGCCGCGGCCGGTGTCGGCGATCTCCAAGACCGCGAACGCCTCTTGCCGCGCGGTCGAAACCGTCACTTCGCCCCGTTCGGTGTATTTGATGGCGTTGTCCAGCAAATTGCGGACAATCCGGGCAATCGCGACCGGATCGTCGAACAACCTGACCTGTCCCAAGCACCGCGCCAAGCGCAACGACTTATCGCCGGCCAACGCGTCGAATTCGGAGCAGACCTCGGCGGCCAACCGGTCCAGCGAAATTCGGCGTAACTCCGGTACGTATTGGTCCGCCGACAAACGCGACAAATCCAGTAATCCGTGCAAGAGTCCGCCCAAATTGCGTACCAGCCGATCGATATTGCCGGCCACCTCCGGCAAGGCCTCCGCGGCGGGGTTGGCCACCAATACCGCGCTATAAACCGATAGCGCGTGCAAAGGCTGGCGCAAGTCGTGACTGGCGGCGGCCAGCACCCGCGCCCTGGCTCGCGACGACGCCTCGGCCCGTGTCACCGCCTCCCTGACTTCGGCATTCAGTTGCTGCAAATCGGCCAACGTACGATCCCGCTCGCGCCGAATCGCCACCGAGCGGCGCAACAACTGTTCGCCGTCACCGGCCACGCTGACGATGAAACACCAATACAGCGCGGTCAAACCGGCGACGACCAAGCTTTGCTCGGGATACTGACCGGCCCAACAAACCGCGGTCGGCACCATGATCAGTAGCGAATACGCGGCTAAAATCCGCGGCGACGAAACCGCTACCGACACGCCGGCGGCCGGCATCGCAAACAGCACGATCACGAGCAAGGCTTGATCCGGCAACGGCATAGTCGGTATGAACAACCACGCGCTCAATCCCACCGTCGCGCCGACGCCGGCCGCCAATCCGATCAATACTCGGTGGGCGCCCACCGGATCGGTGCTCGGCGCCATCCGCACCACCCGGCCGGCGTAACAAGCCCGGCCGCACTCGGCACCGATCGTCAAGATGCTCCAACCCAACAGCCAGTTCCAAGAGGCCGAGCGGCACGCCAACAGCACCACCCCCAACGCCAATAAAGCCTGAACCCAGGGCAAGCGCAACAACATCTTGGCGTGCAGGCGTATCAACTCGCGCAAAACCTCGCGTTCGAAATCAGCGCTGTCGGCGCCTTCCGAACTGATCGCGGCCTCGCGCCCAAGGAACCGGCGCCGCCAGTCAGTTTTCACTGGGCAACAACCGGAGCCGGCCGGTCTTGATCACCGCTTCGGTGCGATTATGTACATCCAGCGTTTTGAACAGCGCGGCGATGTAGTCCTTGACGGTATGCTCGGACAAACCCAGATCGCGAGCGATGGATTTGGTCGGCAAACCGCGGCACAGACCTCGCAACACGTCGCGCTGGCGCGGCGACAAATTGATCGGCGCCCAATCGCCATCGTTGTCGGCCATCGCCGGCGGCAAATACACCGCGCCGGACATCACATGCTTGAGCGCTTCGGCCAACACATCCGGCGCCGAACTTTTCGGGATAAAACTCATCGCGCCGGCGTTGATACAGGTCCTGACCGTCGCCGGTTCGTCGCTGGCGGTCACCACGACCACCGCTATATCCAAGGCCAGCGCCGTGATGTCGGCGACCGCCGCCAAGCCGTCCTCGCCGCGCAAACTTAAATCCAACAAACATAAGCGCAAGTCGGCGTGCTCGGCGGCGACGGCTAGCGCCTCGGCAATCGTCCCCGCTTCGAAGACCCGTACCGAGCGGTCCAAGGCTTGCAGCAACAAGCGCAAACCAGCTCGAAATAAGGCATGGTCGTCAAGTAACAGAATTTTCATCGGTAGCCTTCCACGGAAAATAGCGGCTTTTATACTGAGCCAATTTTCGGCTATCGACAATATCCCCCCCATTTGGCGGAATTGCGGTGGGGTATTCGGGCTGATTACACTGCTCACCGGCTCCAATGCCCCTCTGCCAAAGCGCTAATCGCGCCGGTAGCGGGATGAGCCAAGACCGGCGAATCCGTCCAGCCAATTTCTCGTCCGCTGGCCAGGGACAAACGGATTTCCGACACCGACCCACAACGTCCTCGAGTCCCCCGAGGCCGGACCTTGTCCGGTTGACGGGACCGTACCCAACCTGGAGAAAACCGATGTACCAAACCCGTTACGCAACCCGGATCGGTCTGGCCCTATGGGCGCTTAGCAGCGCCCCAAGCTTCGCCGCGCCGCTAAACCCCAACGACTTTGCGTCGTTGGGCAGCCTGTCGCTTACCCAGACCGTTGGCGATTATCTTTTCGATACCGGCAACGCCACGCCGGTCCTGAAAGCCCCGGACGGCACGGTGTTGTACAGCGGCGTCGTCAGCGGCGATATCGCCGTGTTCAATTTCGATTCGGTGGCGATCGCCAGTCAGGTGACGGTCAAGGCCACCGGGACATTGTCGTTGGGCTTGCTGTCGTTAAGCAGCATTCAGCTGAACGGCAACTTGAACGCCAACGGCTTTAATGCGAATAACGGCACGCCCGGCGAGGGTGGAGCTGGCGGCGGGCGCGGCGGCGCGGCGCCTTTCGGGGCCGGTGAAGGCACCGGCGGCGGCATCGGCAAGGGCGGCTTGCCCGGCTTCGGCGACGGTGGCGGCTTCGGCGGCCACGGCGGCAACGGCTTCGGTGGTGTAGGCGGCATTGCCTACGGCGACCTGCATCTGAAACTGGAAGGCGGCAGCGGCGGCGGTGCGTCCGCCAATTTGTTCGGCAGCGTTGCCGGCGGCGGCGGCGGCGGTGCGATCGAATTGGGCGCGCTGTCGTCCATTGATTTCAATGCCGGCCTGTTGACCGCCGAGGGCGGCGACGGTAGCGGCGGTACCGCGCTGCTTGGCGGCGGTGGCTCGGGCGGTGGATTGCTGCTGCACGCGCCGGTCATTTCATTTACCGGCAATACCACGGTCAGTGCCGACGGTGGCGGCGCCTTCGGCGGCGGCGGCCGGATATTGTTTCTGACCGACAGCGGCGGTTTGACCGGGGAAATCGCCCATCTATCGGTGAATGCGGCGCCAACCGGCGGCGCGGTCGCCGGCGTCATCGAATACGGCAAACTGTCTGCGGTACCTCTACCGGCATCGGCTTGGCTGATGCTCAGCGCGCTGACCGGCTACTGGGGCCTGCGGCGCAAGGCCGCTTAAATCAAACAAACCGCCGCCGAGCCAAGCGGTTTCGGCGGCGGCCGCTAACGCCCCAAACGTTGCTCCAACGCCAACACCCGCTGCGTCGTCGCCAGCACGGTGTCCGGGTTGAGGCTCATCGAGTCTATGCCGATTTCGACAAGATATTCGGCCATTTCCGGATAATCCGACGGCGCCTGGCCGCACAAACCGGAATGGCGGCCGTTGCGGCGCGCGCCTTCCACCGCCAGCCGGATCATGGTCTTGACGCCGGGATCGCGCTCGTCGAAGTCGTTGGCGACGATTTCAGAGTCGCGGTCCACGCCCAAGGTCAATTGGGTCAAGTCGTTGGAGCCTATCGAAAAGCCGTCGAACAGTTTGGCAAATTCGTCGATCAGAATCACGTTGTTGGGAATCTCGCACATCACGTAGATTTCCAGACCGTTGTCGCCGCGCCGCAAGCCGTGGCCGGCCATCGCCGCCAACACCCGCTCCGCCTCGTCGATGCGTCGGCAAAACGGGATCATCAAGATCAGATTGGTCAAACCCATCGTCTCGCGCACCCGCTTCATCGCCGCGCATTCCAACGCGAAGCCCTCGGCGTAGGCCGGATGCACGTAGCGCGACGCGCCGCGAAAGCCGATCATCGGATTGGCCTCGTCCTGCTCGAACCAGCGCCCGCCCAACAAAGTGGCGTATTCGTTGGTCTTGAAGTCCGACATCCGCACCACCACCGGCTTGGGATAAAACGCGGCGGCAATCGTCGCCACGCCTTCGGCCAGGCGCTGGATGAAAAAATCCTCCGGCTTGGGGTAACCCTCGGTCAATTGCGTCAATTGCTCCAACTCGTCGACATCCCTGACCCGCTCCGGATGAATCAGGGCCAGCGGATGCGCCTTGATATATTCGGTAATAATGAATTCCATCCGCGCCAAGCCGACGCCGTCGTTCGGCAAAAAGCTGTGCTTAAAGGCCAATTCCGGATTGCCCAGATTCAGCATGATCTTGGTTTTCGGCCGCCGCAGTTGCGCCAAGTCGGTATGCAATACCTCGAACTCCACCCGACCCTGATAGACCTTACCGGCGTCGCCCTCGGCGCAACTGACGGTCACCTCGCCACCGCTGGCAATCGCCGTCGTCGCGTTCTCGCAGCCGATCACGGCCGGCACGCCCAATTCGCGGGCAATAATCGCCGCGTGGCAAGTGCGGCCGCCGCGATTGGTGACGATGGCGGCGGCGGTTTTCATCACCGGTTCCCAATCCGGCGTGGTCATGTCGGCCACCAGCACCTCGCCGGGCTTGAAGCTGGATAACTGCGCAACGCTGGCGATGACCCGGGCGGTGCCGGCGGCGATCTTGCTGCCGACCGCGTGGCCGCGGGCGATCACCGCGCCCTGCCCCAGCAAGCGGTACTGCTCCAGTACGTGGCCGCGGCGCTGGGAAGCCACCGTTTCCGGCCGGGCCTGGACGATGTAGAGTCGGTCGTCCAAGCCGTCCTTGGCCCATTCCATGTCCATCGGCCGACCGTAATGGCGTTCGATCTTGATCGCATAATCGGCCAGTTCCAGCACTTCGGCGTCGGCGATGCAAAACCGGCGCCGCTCGTCGTTGGCGGTGGCGATGTTGCGCACCGGCTCGCGGGTACGGCCGTCGCTGTAAACCATCTTGATTTTCTTGGCGCCCAGATTGCGCCGCAGCACCGCGCGGTAGCCTTGGGCGAAGGTCGGCTTATGCACGTAAAACTCGTCCGGATCGACGGCGCCCTGCACCACGTTCTCGCCCAAGCCGTAGGCGCCGGTGACGAACACCGCGTCCTGAAAACCGGATTCGGTATCCAGCGAAAACATCACTCCGCTGGCCGCCAAATCCGAGCGCACCATCTTCATCACCCCGATCGACAAGGCCACCTTGAAATGATCGAAGCCCTGGTCGATGCGGTAATGGATGGCCCGGTCGGTAAACAAGCTGGCGAAGCAGCGGCGGCAGGCGTCCAGCAAACTCTGGCCGCCGCGAATGTTCAGGTACGTGTCCTGCTGGCCGGCGAAGCTGGCGTTGGGCAAGTCCTCGGCGGTCGCCGAACTGCGCACCGCGACGCTCAAATCCTCGCCGTACTCCCGCCGTAACTCGTCGAATGCCGCGTGGATCTCGCTCTGCAGGTCGGCCGGTAGCGGCGCCGCGTAGACCAGATCGCGCGCCTGCTGGGCGCGGCGCGCAAGATCGGCGACGTCGTCGGCGTCCACCTGATCCAGCAGTTCGTGCAGACGCGGCCAAGCGCCGGCCTGATCCAGCAAGTAGCGGTAGGCCTCGGCGGTGATCGCGAAGCCGTTCGGCACCCGGATGCCCTCCCCGCCCAAGGCCTGATACATTTCGCCTAGCGACGCGTTCTTACCGCCGACCAGCGGGATGTCGTGGATGCTCAATTGGTTGAACCAACGGATATATCGGTAGACTGTGGACATGGGGCGCTCCTTGGCTGTGGTTATCGCGGTCCGCGCGAGTCGCTCGACTGGCCGCCGGTGTCGCACCGGCGAGGGTGAAAAGCCTCGGCCGCCGCACCCAATTCAATCCGATATGCTCGGATCGGGATCGGCACCGGAATACGTGTTGATCTCCGAACGATCGCGCTGAAGTCAATTTCGGCGGGCCAATTTCGCGGCTGCATCACTCCGCGAGCGGCGGAATCAAGACAACGAAATTTGCAAGCCGATGTCGGTATAAGCATATGCGGTTCGTGACATTCGGCAAGTCCATCAAACGCCGGCCAAGTCAGTGCCGCGTCGGTAATGAGCCGAAAGGCGCTCTACCCGTGGCAAAAACTGGCGGCCTAAGACGCTACCACCCCCCAACCCCATGAATGGTCAGCGCTTGATTTTGAACACCCGGTCGCGGTAGCGCACCACGATGCCGTCCTCCTGGATTTCCCGCAGTTCGACCTGGTCTTTTATGGTCTGGCCGGGCACATATTTGACCATGTCGATCATCACGAAGCGCTCGGCGGGCGTGGCCGAGTAACTGTAGACGTTGATCGGCAGGCTGGGCAGCGATTGGCGCAGCTCGGGCGGCAACTCGTCCAGCATGGCCAACCCGCTGTTCGGCCGCGTCGGCGCGGCGGCCGCCGGGATGGCGGCGACCGGGGCCGGCGCCGGAGCGACCGGTTTCGGCGCAGGGACCGCCGACGTATCAGGTTCCGGCGCCGAATCGTCGGGGGCCGGCTTGGCCACTAACGCCGGCTTCGGCGCGATGGGTGCTTTTGGCGCTTCGGTGGCCATCTTCCTGGTCGCACCGACCTTATCCGCCACGCTGCTTGCGGTAACCGCCCGCGATGGCGGCTCGACTTTAGGCACCGACGGCATATGCCGTTCCGGCTTGCTGGCCCGACCGGCCGGCGTCGGTTCGGATATTGCGTTGAGCTGCGGCGTTTGGTTTGCTGATAGCGGTTGCACCCCTGCATCCGGCTTGCCCGGCGCAAAGCCCAGGAAATAAGTCAAAATAGCCGCGTTCAGCAATACCAATACGACAACGATTTTGGCGATACCTTGTCGCGCCGGGGCGGGTGGCGCCGCAATCCTGGCCGCGACCGTGTCCGGCTGTAGCGCTTGCCGTTCCCGCTCGGATTTGCGCAATGCGTTTAAGATGTAAGACATATCGACAAGGCTAGCGGTGGGTAATGTCCAAACGGGGCGAACCATCCGCCCCGCTCCGGTTCTGTAACTGGATCAGGGTACGCGCGCCGGCGATGCCGTCCGGCGTCAATTGCTGCTGGCGTTGGAATGCCATCAGTTGGGTTTTTAACGCGTCGTCGAAAAGCCGTGGATCGCCGCCGCCGGGAATCTCGGCGGCTTTGCCAAGCTGGCCGCGCAGCCATGAAACGTCGGCGGATTTTTGCGGCGGCGCGATTTCGGTCAAGCCCGGCCGCGGCGGCCGCCACAGCAACAGATAATTTCCGTCCCACAGCGTCAGCAACTCGACCAGCGGAAACGGCCTGTCGCCGTTGATTCGGACCTCCGCGCGGCGCTGGTCCGCGCCGGATAACAATACGTAGCGCTGTTGGCCCCGCGTATCGCTAAACGCCAACAGGGCGGGACGGTCGAGGCGTATCAATTCCTGCCAGCCGCCCTTCCCCGATAAACAACTCAATCCCAACGAAGCAATCGAATCGCAATCCACCGGTTTATCGGTCGCCGGCTTTTGCCGCCAAATCCGCAGCAGTTCGGCTAATGCGACCTCCTGAGCCGGCGCCGCCGCATCCAGCCATTCCTGGAATGCAGACGCGAGCGGCTTGACCTCGACCGGCGCCGCCACGACGGCGGCCTCCGATACCGCAACCGGCTTGGCGGTTGGGAGGATCGGCCGATCCGTCCGCCAAGCGTGGAACCCGGCCGCGATGCCGAGCACCAACGTCGCGGCGACGGCGGCGTAGCGCTTGACGGCTGCTCGCCGGGGACCCAAGGTTTCGCTGGCGGCGCGGGCGATGATCGCCGGACCGATCCGGCGGGTATCGGTCGAGTAGGCGCCGAGCAAGGCTCGATCGCACAAGATGTTGATCAAGCGCGGCACGCCGGCCGAATACCGGTAAATTTTGCGTATCGCCGCCGCCTGAAACAGACGGTGGCTGCCGTGGCAAACCCGCAATCGGTGCAGGATATAGGCACGGGTTTCCTCCAGCGATAGCGGGCCCAAATGATAACGCGCGGTAATCCGTTGATTGAGCTGGCGCAGTTCCTGGCGAGCCAACATCTGGTTCAGTTCCGGCTGGCCGACCAAAATGATTTGCAGCAATTTGGCCTTGCTGGTTTCCAGATTGGTCAGCAGCCGAATCTGCTCCAGCACTTCCAGACTCAAATTTTGCGCTTCGTCGATCAGCAACACGCTGCGCCGGCCTTGGGCGTAGGCGGCCAACAAGTAGCCATTGATGGCATCGATCAGACTCTTCGCGCTCAGGCCGGAATGAGCGATACCCCATTCGTCGCATATCGTCGCCAATAATTCGACGGCGGTCAGTTTGGGGTTGAGGATTAGCGCGATATCGACGTTTTCGGGCAGTTGTTGCAACAAGCAGTGGCACAACGTGGTTTTGCCGGTGCCGACTTCGCCGGTCAAGGCCACGAAACCGCCGCCCTGATTGATACCGTACAGCAGATGCGCCAGCCCTTCCTGATGGCGCTCGCTCATGTAGATGAACTGCGGATCGGGCGAGATCGAGAACGGTAGTTCGCTGAAATTGAAATATTGCTGGTACAAAGTTTTAGACTTCGACAATGGGTTGGCCGGATGCTAATGCAAAGCCCGGCAAATTGCACTTAAATTGCGACCCGGCCGACGACCGCGCTACATGCCCCGGCCCGACCGAAAGCTAAAGCGCGCCACCAGCGGTGCCCAATGCCTTAATTCCCGCAAGTTGGCCGTCTGTGTCGTTCGGTAAGCGCTTAGCGCAGCCTTGACGTACTTGGCTTCGTCGGCATAGCTAAGACTGTCCAAGTACTTGTCGAACAACTCGAAGGCCTCTTCATCGCGGTGCTGGTCCAGAAAGCGCAGCATGTCCAGCGAACTGCGCGGCGCGCCGGTGACCAAGGCCAATAGCGTCATCGCGGTCCGATATTCGCCCTTGGCGCCGCGTTCCAACACAAAGGTTTCCCGCTCCAGCGCATCGATCGAGGCTTTCAAGATTCGGTAGGTATTGACGAAGCGCTTCAGCCGGCGCGGCGACTTGCCGACCGCGCCCGCCAAACGCAGCATGTAATTACGCTCCTCGGCGGCGATGTCCAACAGTTCCGCGCCTTTAGTCGTTGGCGCCGGCTGGGCCTGGGCCGCGTTGGCGTGGGCTGCTTGCGACGCGGCGGCTTGCGGCTCGGCGGCCGGCAATTCGGCCAGTGTCTGCGCCGCGGCTGAATTTTCCGGTTCGGCGCCGGCTTGACCGGCCGGCGCCGGCAGCAATTCGAAAATCAAATTGCGGCTGGCTTGTTCTTCCATCGGCGGCAACCAAAACGGAATCTGAAAGATTTTTTCCAGATAATCGAGCGCGGTCGCGCCGTCGTTATCGGCCCGGCCCAGTGTGGCCGGCGTGGTTTGGCATTGTTCGTCGCCGGGCGTCAGATGATTGGGGTATTTCTCGGCCAACGATCGGGCGGCCCAGCGGATATCCACGCCCACCACGACCACGAACAACTCGAAGGCCAGCATCAAATGGATGGCTTCCAGCACCGCCACCACGCGGTTACTCGGACAACGGTCCAGATCGTCGATATACAGCACGATCCGATCGATGGGTTCCGGCGTGGTCGGCGCCGATTCCGACTCCCGCCGCATTTGCTTCATCAGATCGCTCAAGGTCTGAAAGTCGGCGCGAATGGCCGCGATAAGACCCAGATATTGCTCGTAGTTTCCGCCGCTAAGCCGTTGCTCCACCAAACGGGCGATGCGTTGCGCCGACCGGCTTTCCGTCAACGCCTGCTCGGCTTGCTCGACCTTTTCGATGGCCATCAGCAGCGCGGCTTCCGCGTCCGCCAGCGCGGCCTCGGAAGCCTGATACGCGCTTTGGGCGTCCTGTAGCGCTTCTTGATTTTGTTGTTGCTTTTCGGCGAGCCGGCGATCCAAAGCGCCGCTCAACACGTCGAATTGATCCAAGCCCTCCGACACGGTCTTCAAATGGCGTTTGGCCCAAGCGCCTGCCATTCCGCCGACCGCGCTCAGTTCGGCAACTACGGTCGATAGTACGGTCCAAGTGCCGCCTATCCAATCTCGAAAAACCGTGGCAAGCAAAGACACGACGACCAAAACCAGAATCGCCACCACCGCCAATTTACGAAATTCAGTTTTGGAAATCGGCGCGCGCGCCAACCAGCCCAAAGCCGTCCTCACTCTGCCCGTTGCCGTGCGGCTGTCGCGCACAATGTCCATCAGCGCGCTCACGCTTTGCCGGCCTTGCCGAATGTCTTCGCGAATGTGGCGATTCCCCAGATAATCTTCAGCCAAGACCAGCAAACGCTCCCAGTTTTTGTCCGCGAACATTTCGGCGTTAACCGCCGCGACGACATCGACGGCGGTCAACGCCCGCACTTTTTCGGCTTCGTCCCTGGCCTGCAGCCGACTCGCTTGCAGAGCCTTATTTCTGGCATCTTGCTCCTCGCGTGCTGTTTCTACCTGTTTCTCGGCCTCCGCCCTGGCCTGTTTCGCCAAGTTCAAATCCTGCTGCACCCCGGCCAACACATCGGACGTGTCGCTCGCGCCAACCAACGCGGTATTTAAGTCCTGGAAAATCGTCTGAACCAAACTGGCCCATAAGTCCTGCTCCGCGTAATGCCAGGCGTTGAAGCGGATCGACAGGACTCGCCGGCAAAACAGACGCTTACCGTCCGGCCCCAGCGTGGTATTGGCGCACAGCCGCTCGGTCTGCTCGCTGATCAAACGCATGAAGAAGCTCTTGCCGGCGCCCCAATCGCCGAAAATGCCAATCGACAACGGTGGCCTGACCTGTTCGGCGGCCACCACCACCGCGAAGGCGGTGGCGTAGCGCGCGACGTCCAGTTTGTCGATACCGCTATCGGCCGAGTCCGAGCTATAGCCGGCAATGGTTGGCGGCGTGGTGCCGATCAAGTGAAAGCGCCATTGCAAGCCGTCGTCGTTGACCCAGCGCCGGGTAAATTCGCTCAAGACCCGATTGCGCAACAACGGCAGGCTGACGCCGGCCCTCGTCAGCTTTTTATTGGCCGTCGAATCCGGCGATACCAACAGCGAGGCGATGATGTGGCGGATGCCGATGACCTCGGTTCCGGTAATCGCTCGCGCCAGCGTCCGGGCGCGATCCAGAATATTCTTAAAGCCATGCGTCGCCGGAAAATGGCTGCCGCTACCTGTGAATGGGGAATCGGTGGTCGTCAGGGTTCGAGGCTCGCCGATTTTTAGCGGAGTAGCAACCAGTTCAGCGAACGTCGTGCAATCGGCCGCTTCGCGCACTGACGCCAATAGGTCGAGCAAGCTTTCCGAGGAAAACATCGGCGGCGTGTGGCCGGCTATAGCCTGCTCCAGCGTGCGCAGCAATTGCACGGTTTGGGGATCGAAGGTATAGCCGGTCAAAAACTGTCCCGTTGGTTGGATATCATCGGCGTCCAGATAGCCGCTCAATACCGGCGCCCAAGCGCCAAACTCCGCCTGATAGTGATCGCGCAGGTACTCGGCGAAGCGGCTTCGCCACGCCTCGGCTTCGAAACCCCATTCCTGGTGCAGTTGATGATCGTGGCCCGGCGGATTCCGGAAAAAATACGCGGCCAGCACATGACGGGTCGCCAGCGGCGTGTCGCTGGTGCAACCGGTTTCCAAAGCCAGGGAATGCGCCTCTTGCAGCACAGTCCGCGCGGAGATGCTGATCGCGACTTTCCGCAGCCCGGCCGGCCGGCCGTTGCGGACATTTTCCAGAATCGGCTCGCGCTGCGCCTGGGTCAGTCGCCGCTGCCGATAGAGGTTTTCGACCGGAACGCCGATACGCTGAATTTGGGCTTGCAGCCAGACCGATACCGCATCGCCGTTCCACAGCAAGCCGATCAGCAACGAGGTATAGCTGATGTTGGCGTCGTCTTCGGAAACCTCGCCGACATGGGCGGCAATCGCCAGCGCGTTTTGCAAATCCGGATCGGCAACGAAACCCAGCTCGGCCAGCCAATTTGGGGTACTGTTTGCGTTCATGGCTTCATTCTCGGTTTGGGAACTGCAGGCCGGGTTAGCGCGGATTTTGGGTATCGGTCGCTTCGCGCCGCTCGCGCTGATAGCGATCGTAATCGGGGCGCTTTTCGCAATCGTCGGCCATCGCTTTCTGGCATTGCATCTGGCCGGCATTGCTGAGCATGTGGTAGCCCAGGCGCTGCGCCCAATCGCTTGAACAGCCGCCGGCCGCGACCGCCGCGACGGTCAATACCCCTAGTTTTATTCCATTCGTCATCGTTGTTTTCCGTTTACATGGCGCCGTAACGCGTTGCGGTAATAATCGGCAGCCAGACTCAGTGGAAAATCGCTACAATGCCGGCCACACGGCTTTAGTTTACGGCACCGACGATGGACATGGAAATCGCAAATCGACCCGAAAAATACGCGGCTTTTCTAAGCTTGCTCAAGCATCACGGCAAACTGTCCGACAGCGACTTGAGCAAGGTGCGCCGCATGCAGAAAACCTCGCTGGACGACTCGCTACCGCAGCTGTTAATCAAGCTCGGCATGTGCTCGGACGCCGATGTCGCCAACTGTTTCGCCCAAACCAGCGGCTTGGCCAAGGTCGCCGGAGAACATTACCCGCCGCAATCGCCGCTGCCAGAGCTGATCTCCCGCCGTTTCCTGAAGCAATATCACGTCGCCGGCCTGGAAGCCGGCGAGGACGCCGTCACCGTCGCAGTGCTCGATCCGGAAGACGACTACGTCGCTCAAGCCCTGCAACTGGCGACCGGTAAGGCTGTCGCGCTGAAAATTGGCCAAATGTCCGACATCGACGCCGCGCTGGAACTGCAGTACGGCGAAGGCAAGTCGCAAATGGACCAATTGTTGGACGGCCTGACCAGCGAGGAAGAAAACAGCGAAGACCTAGAACACCTGAAAGACTTGGCCAGCGAAGCGCCTATCATCAAGATGGTCAACTTCATCCTGCAAAAAGCCGTCGAAAGCCGGGCCTCGGACGTACACATCGAGCCGTTCGAACAAAGCCTGAAAGTGCGTCTGCGCATCGATGGCGTGTTGCAGGACATCGACTCGCCGCCGGTAGCCTCGACCGCTGCGGTGCTGTCGCGGATCAAGATCATGGCCAAGCTCAACATCGCCGAGCGCCGCCTGCCCCAGGACGGCCGGATCAAATTGCAGATGATCGGCAAGGAACTGGATTTGCGGGTCTCGACGATTCCGACACTGTACGGCGAAAGCGTGGTGATCCGCTTGCTGGACAAGGAAAACGCGGTGCTGGATTTCAAAACTCTGGGCTTCGTCGGCAAGCAGGCCGAGCGCTTCATGGAAGTGCTGGCGCAACCTCACGGCATTATTTTGATTACCGGTCCGACCGGTAGCGGTAAATCCACCTCCTTGTACGCCGCGCTGAAAACCCTGAATACCTCCGAACGCAAGATCATCACCGTCGAAGACCCGGTGGAATATCAGCTGGAAGGCATCAACCAGATTCAAGCCAAGCCGCAGATCGGCCTGACTTTCGCGTCGGCGTTGCGCTCCATCGTCCGCCAGGACCCGGACGTGATCATGATCGGCGAAATGCGCGACCTGGAAACCGCCAAAATCGCGGTGCAATCGGCCTTGACCGGCCACTTGGTACTGTCCACGCTGCACACCAACGACGCCGCCGCCGGCGTCACCCGCTTGCAGGACATGGGGCTGGAGGAGTACCTGCTCAGCTCGACGATCAACGGCATTCTGGCCCAGCGCTTGGTGCGCCGGCTGTGTCCGGTTTGCAAGCAAGCCCATCCGGCTTCGGACACGCTGATCGAGGAAATGAAGCTGCGGCAATGGCAGCCGACCGGCGAAATCCTGCTGCACAAACCGGTCGGCTGCCCGGCCTGCAACGGCATCGGCTACAAGGGCCGCCTGGCGATCATCGAATTCCTGACGATGACAGACACCATCCGCAAACAAATCATGAAGCACGAGGAAGCCTTCGTGATCCAGCAAACCGCCATCGCCGAAGGCATGCAAACCATGTACGAGGACGGCGTCGGCAAGGCCTTGCAGGGCACGACCACTTTGGAGGAAGTGTTAAGGGTGACGACCGAGGCTTGATCTCGACCGCCCGAGTCGTTTACCGGAAAAGCCCCATTCCTATCTCGCAAGGCAAAGCCCTGAGCTTTGCGGGCAACTCTCAGAGTCTTGCGTTTATCACTCGGAGAGTTGCGCGCAAGTCTTTTAGTGTTGAGCGAATTGCTTTTTGCCTTGCGCGCAAAGCTTTTAACATTGCGCGCAAAGCTCCGAGCCTTGCGTTTATCACTCGGAGAGTTGCGCGCAACTCTTTTAGTGTTGCGCGAATTACTTTTTGACTTGCGCGCAAGGTTAAAAGCTTTGCGCGCAAGGCTCGGAGACTTGCGTTTATGGCTCCGAGAGTATCGGGCAAGGTTTTTAGCGTTGCGATCAAGAATGCGAATAGCGCCTATCGCCAATTTCGCGTTGCAAGCCCTGATCGGAACAATGGGTCTTAAAGCAAACTATCGGTCGCAACGGAGTTCGGACCCTGCGCGGAGAGCCGGGCGGGCCGGCTCGCCGTGTGAAAAGGACATGTTGGCGATCGACGGTCCTTAAGTGGCCGGTTTCGTTTTAGCGCCGCGATTAAAACGGACCGACATCGCTTGCCGCAGGGTTTCCAACGCGGCTCCCTTGCCAGCAATCTTTAAAGAGGCGTAGGCGTCCAAGCTAAAATGGTAGATATCGCTGCCCAAGGCCATGTCGGTATCCTCGCCGCGACTTAGCAAATCCCGCAAGCGATGCAGGCGCGGGCGCAATTGATCAAGCGCGGTCAGATCGGCCCAGGCTTCGTTGACATCCAGACTAGGCGGTAGCGCTTGCGGATTTTGACCGGAGACGATCAGCGTCTGCCGGCAAAACGCCTCGGTCTTATCGCCCATTTTCGCCAGACTATGCCGCTCGTCGGGCGATAGATTGAGAAAGTCGGAAAAATGATTTTCCAACACACTCAGCGCCGCATCGATTTCCGCAAGCGCACTATCGGTAAAACTGATTGAAATCAAATTTTGAGTCATCGTCGTCTCCTTATAAACTGATTGCCAAACGCGCGGAATGAGCTGTCGTTCCGCGCGTTAAGCCTAGCCAATTTTCGGAATAATGACTGATTTTTTATGTTAGCCGTTAGGCACACAACCTCCGCGACAACCCGTCTAATTATTTAACCTTACGTATAAGTTTTGGAAGTCTATGGCTAACGGAAATCCCAAGCTTACCGATCCAAGAATCTCCGTCAGTGAAATATCTCCGCACTAATCGCTAACGGTAAAAATACTGTATCCATTGCAAAGCTGAACGGCAGATCAACGAACGGGTAGCTCGGCGCTTCAGTCTTGAATTTTCGGATAGTCATCTTGTCGTTTTCCAACGCGGCCCAGTCCAGCCGGGTTCCGCTGTAGATGAAGACCCGCTCGAAC
>NZ_JBYMAP010000053.1:0-21638 GCF_057766305.1 Methylomonas sp. BG-2
AAATTTAGGTCTTTGGTGTAATGATCTTTGGGCTTGCCTTCGTTGAACGCCAAACGTCTTAAAATCTTAAAGGCGAATTGCTCGGCTGATTTATCATCAAGCTCTGTGTAACCCGCATCGTACAGTTCGGCAACTTCCGCGCGATCAAACCGGGTCAGCATGACTTCATCGTCACGACGCTTCTTTATCAGATCGAATATGGCGTCCCATTCCAATCCAGGCCATTCTTTCAGCAAATAATCCCGGCAAATAACAACGACAACCAAATCGGTCTGATCGTGATAGAACCTAGGTAGGTAACGCCCGAGTCTTGCCCGACTAAATTCTTCCTCATGATATTCGTCATACAGGATTTGCTCTTCCCCAAACTTCTCCGCCAAAATCCGCGCGGTCTGTTCGACGAAGTCGCGTTTTTCGCCGGCGAACGAAAAGGCGATGCGAAAACGTTTGGGGGCGGGGTCGGTGGCCATTACGCTGGAAATTCCCGGATTCGAATGGACGCATTCTAGCCCAAGTCTCAGCTGCCCGATCGGTTTACCGCCCAGCCAAAGCTCGGCCCCGCCGCGCTTTTTTCAGGCAGCGGCAAGGTTTACCGCAGCGCTGGTTCAGCCAAAACGCCAGCTTCGCCAACTACAACGGCCGATCGCGTGAATAGTTCACAGACGGCTCCGGACCTCAGCTTATACCCTACCTTGCGTGACCAGGCCGCTGACGGAGCGGGCTTCAACCTCCGGCTCGCGAGGACGACCGGCGCGCTGCAACGGTCATCTGTCCCTAAAACCCAAATTTTGCGTTTGACGAGGTATCACGATGAACAGATTAACTGGCGGGATATTGTCCTTACTCTTGATTAGCCCAGTTGGCATGGCCATGGAAAGCAATGGTTGGTGCCCGCCGGAATTCGATAGCTGCGACGGTGGCGGTATTTTCGGCGACTGGGGCGGCTGGGGTGGCGGCTTTGGTGGCTGGGGGGGCGGGGGCGCCACTTGGCTACCCGGTTGCCGCGATTCCGCCGATTACAATTTGGCCCGCGCCGCCAAGTATGTGGCGACCCGTTGCGAAAACGACGGCGGCGAGGTCTATATCGATGGGGCTAACGGCTGGATATACGGCGTGGAGTGTACGATCGACGGAGTTCCGGATTACACCAGCCTGGGCACGCCGGCCGAGTGCTATATCTCGTGCGCCTATGACGGCAGTTGCGAATAACCAGCCAAACCGGCTGTTCGACGCAAACCGCGGCGGGTCGAACGACTCATGCTAAAAAGAACAGTTGCCGCGTATTGCCGGCCGTTCGCGTTCGGCCAGGACGCGGAAGGTAGGGCGGCGCGGAGCAGTTGCCGGGAGCAACGCCCAAGCATGGACGGCTCGCAATACACTCACGCAACGGGTGAATAAAAAAGCCGTTCATCTCTGATGACTGTCGAAGGGCGGGCGGGATTTTTCAGCGCCCAACGGCTGTTTTTGGGCTCATCCCTTTACTCCGCCGCGTCGGCGAGTGCGTCCGCATCCGGCAACAAGCCGGGAAACGAGCCTTTGCGGATGTTGAAAAACGCCAATTCCGGCAGGCTGACGGCGGCGCCCTTGATGCCCCCGAGCAGATGGCGACCGCCGTCCCAGGGCCAGCTCAGCAAGCCGAGCGCAGCCTGTCCGCCGGCGGCGGCCAGATTGAAGCCGGCTTGCAAGGGCCGGGGCCAGACCGCGTCCTGGGTAAAAAACACGAAGGCCGCGTCGTCGCGATGCCACGCATAGCTTGTCGCGGTCAGCACGTTGGATTCGCGTAACGCCACCCGCCAGGCCGGCTCGGTTTGGTATTGCCGGCGCAGTTGGCGTTCGCGATACGGCGGCAGGCGGTCGCTGGCAACCACCCGGTAACTGGCGCCAACGCTGTCGTAAGCCGCAAACGGAATCCGGTTGACGCCGCTTTCGTCCAAATAGCCACCCAGCAGCATTCGCGAGGCGGCGGCCAGCGCCTCGGCCGACTCGGCGCCGCCGGCACGGCCGACCGTGGCGTTGATTACCCGAAACAGCTCGGTCACGCAATTGCGGCCGAACAAGTCGTAGCGGTACAACTCGGTCAGTTGCGCGCGGTATTCGTTTAACCGCTGCTCGGCCAGCGCCAGTTCGGCGGCCAGCGTTGCCGGCGCCAGCGGCGAACTCAACAATTCGGCGGCGGCGGGCTTGGTCGGCGTGGCGGTCAGTTCCGCCAACGACTTGGACGGCGTTTGCCGCAACGGCACCGCCACTTGCAGCAGAGCCGTGGCGCCGCGTTCGACTTCGGCGTAGCCGCGTTCGTCCAGCGTGTCGCCGTCCGCCAAGCGGCGGCTGGCGGCGGTAAACAAGGCCCGGCCATATTGCAAAGCGGCCGGCAAATCCGCTTCGGCCAAGGCCGGCGCGGATTCCCGCTGAAAGCTGCGATCCAGCACGGTCAGTTCGCCGGCCTCGATACTGGCATCCAGCGCGTGCAGCCGGGCCATGCCGACCAGCAGCGGATAACCCCAATCCGGCCGCTGGCTGTCCAGCATGGTCAGCAGGTCGGCGACCAGACTTTCCCGAAAGCGGGCCAAGGCGCGGATTTGCGGCGGGCTCAACGCGAATTCCGGCAAACCTGCTTGCAACAGGGTCTCCGGAAGCGGCGCCAGACCGGCTTGCAGCACGTCGAGCGCGGCCAGATTCAGCAGTTGGTGTGCGTAACGTTGCCCGAAACTCAGTTCGCCGACCTCGAAGCGTTCGGCCGAGATAGGCGGATTTGGCGCGGGCCGGGCCGGCGTCAGTTCGTGCAATTGTTCGCGAATCCGCCGCCGTTTGGCGCCTAAAAAATCGGCGCCGTAGCGGTCCGCCGCCCGTTGCCGCAACGCGGCCAAACGCGGGCTGGGCCGCTCCGTTGCTATCGCCTGGGCCGGCCGGTAACGCGCCAGAAAATAGCCCAAGGCCTTCAAGGACAAGGTCGGCTCGGCCTCGGGTTCCAGCAATCCTTGCAGCAAATCGCGGTCGGCCGCCAGCGCGCGCAAGTGGTGGAAATGCTGGGTCTGTATCAATTGAATACGATTGAAGGCTTGCCGCAAGGCCTGGAAAAACGCCTCGGATACCGCGATGCGGTGGCGGTAAATCGCCCGGTTTTCCTGAAAGCCGTAGGCAAAGCGGAAGGCGGCGAAATCGTCGCGGTACAGGCGCAGCCAGCCCGGTTCGACGTGCTGAAAATGATAGACCGCCTCGTCCAGGCGAATCGCGGCATGGCCGCCGCTGGCGCTGCCTTCGTTGGCCTCGATGTACAGAAATTCGAACTCGCTCGCCGCCACCGGCGCCGCGATCGCCAAGCAGATCAGCGCCGCCGCCCAGCTTCGGCGGCGACGCTGGTTTAACCCAAGCTTGCGGCGGTTTATTTTTTCATCCCGTCTTCGATCGCCTGTTTCTTCATCGGGTCCTTACCGCTCAGGCTTTCGGTGAACGCGGAGATTTGCGGCTTGCCGAGATCGGCTTTTTTCAAGCCACGGCCTATGCCCAGATAGCTGTGGCGGTCGGCCTCCCAGTTGCTGATGCCGTATTTGTCGGCCAGCTCGCCGACGTGGGCGCGGAAAGTGTCCAGCGAGCCGGACGAACCGACCACGAATTCGGCGGTGTAGTCGGCAACCGAGTCTTCGAACTTTTCCTGGTCGGTACGCGACGAGTCCGAACTGGAGCTGACCGGGCTGGATGCCAGATCGGATACGCTGCCGGAGCTGTCCGACGAGCTTTTCGAACTGTCGGAGAACGAACAGGCCGCCAACAAACAGGCGGTCAGGCTGGACAAAATCAATGCTTTTACGGGTGTCATTTGCGGGTTATCCCAGATGGCCGGAGTGGCCGCCAGTATAACGGTTGGCTAGTCCGGATTTAAGCCCAAGCCCGATTCTTAACTAAACACTCATAATACCCGCCCGACCGCCGCCGCGACTGGCTGGTGCCTTGGTCAGTAGCGGATCGTCACGCCGACGAAGGCAGAGCGACCCAGTCCGGCCACGTTGCGGCCCCACGGCACCGTGACGTTGGACGCGGCGGTCGGATTCATGCCGTAACGATCACCCAAGTAGCTGCCGGCCAGCGGTTGGTAATATTGCTTATCCAGCACGTTATCCAAACCAATGTCGAAGCGGACCTTGCCCCATTCGTAACCGGTGCGGGCATTCAACAGAATGTAGGCCGGCGTGGTGGTTTCGTTGCGGATCGCCTGCACGTCGTCCTTGCCGTCCACAAACTGCATTTCGATCGCGCTTTGCCAGCTTTTCAGCCGGTGATCCAGGCTCAATTTCATGTTGAACGGCATGATGTGATAAAGATTGCCGCCGTCCATGCGCTCGCCACGCACATAACTCATCGTGGCGTGGGTGGCGAATTCGCCGACCGTGTTGTCTTTGTACAAACGGGTACGGCCGGATACGTCCACGCCCCACAGGCGGGCGTCGTGGTTGGCGAACTTCAGGTAGACGAAGCTGTTGGTGGCGGTTTGCGGGGTCGGACCACAGCCGGCCGAGGTTCCCGGCGTGCCGGAACAACGGTCGGCGTCGATGAAGTTGTTGACGTAGCTGATGTAGGGCGTGGCGCTGACTTCCCACAGATTGTTTTCCGGTTCGTGGAAGGCGGCGGTCAGACTGACGGTGTGGGCGGTTTCCTCGGTCAGATTCAGGTTGCCGATGTAGCCGTTGCCGTCGCCGAACCAGCCTATCATCGCCATGTCCATTTTGCGCGGTCCCCAGGTGTAAAGCTCGTACATATTCGGCATCCGGTTTTTGCGGGCGTAGCCGAATTCGAACTGGCTGGTATCGTTGTGAGTGTATTGCAGCAACGCGGTGATGTCGTAGGTGTCGAAATTGCGTTCCTTGTCGCGGGCATTGAAGGCGTTCGCCGCGTTCAAAGCGGTCACCGCGCCGGCCCGGTCTATCGTCTGCGCCGGCCCGGTATTCAGTAGATCGGGGTTGTAGGGCTGGACGTTTTCGGTATTGATGTTGGTGTGGTCGTAACGCAGGCCCAGCAAGCTCTTCCAATGATCGTCCCAACGCGCTTCCCATTCGCCGAAAAAGCCGACCCGGTCGCGCACGCCGTTGTGGATGTTCAGCATCGCTTCCGGCGCCATCATCCAATACGCGCTACGGGCGTCGTTGTTGTTCGCGGCGATCGCGGTATTTCCGTGCACGGCCGGCCAATAGTCGTTGATTTTATTGCCGTGAAACTCGTTGCCGACCCGAAAGGTGTCGCGCCGGTTGAACGGAATTTCGGCCAGGATTTTGTATCCCAGGTTGCGTCCGCGAGTTTCCATCGGCATCCGGTCGTTGGGCGGCGCGAAGGCGCCGCCGGAGACGCTGCCGTCCAGAAAGCGGTTGTGCTTGTCTTCGCCGATGTCCATGCTGTGCTGGGTGCTTTCGTAGTAAAACCGGCTTTCCAGCGTGCCCCAATCGAACTCGCCCTTATGGCTGATGTTGCCGAAGATGCTGTCGTTGTTGGTCAAATCCATCCGCTGGTTGGGAAAGCCTTGAAACGGAATATGCTGCTGGCCGCCGCGAATCACGACCAGATGCTTGTCGAACTTGAACGACAGCGCCGCCGAGTGGTTCTGGTTCTCGTAGGCCGTCGAACTGACGATGTTGCCGTTGCCGTCGTTGTAATTCATGCTCTCGGTGTGCGAGCCGGTGTACTCCAGACGGGCGTGGTCGTTGGCCACCGCGGCGGCGATGCTGCCGCCGAACGCATCGCCGTTGCTGCGGTAGAACGCCGAGGCGCTGCCTTCCAGCAAAATGTCCTTGCCCGGTTCGGCAAACACCGGGTCCGGGGTTTTCACCGAAATGGTCCCGCCCAGACTGTCTCCGCCCAGGCTGACCGGCGAAATTCCGGTCAGAATCGTGATTTTGCCGATATTGCTGCGGTCGATGTAGGACAGCGGCGGATTCATGTGGTTGGCGCAAGCGGCTGTCAACGTCATGCCGTTGATGTCGATCTTGACCCTATCGTCGTTCAAGCCGTGAATCGCCGGCAAGCTGGACACGCCGCCGGCACCGTACAGGCTGACGCCGGGCGTATCCTCCAACAACTTCGCGGTATCGCTGATCGCGGCGCGCTTGCTGGTGACGATGTCGGCTTCCATTTCCGAGGCGTTCAAAGCTCTGACGCTAGGAAATTTGTCGGTGACGATGATTTGTTCGAGCACGGTCTCGCCGGGCAGCGCGGATTCGTCGCCGGTTTCCGCCGCCACCGAGCCAAGCGGTAACAAGCCGAGCGCGATGCCCAGCGCGGACGGGAATAGTCTCAGCCGGGGCTTATCTTGCGAATCGTATTGAACGGGAGATGGATAAACTGGAGTGTTCATGATCTGGTCCTTGTCTCTAGGTCGGGGAACCGTGGCTATCTCGCGTTAAAACGCGTTGAAATCCACGCTGGAAGATGGATTTCGGACGACACGTCCGCGTAGTTCCCGAACGGTTGGTATAAAGCGGTCCTCACTGGCCACCCGATGGCAGCGAAAACAACCGGACCGCCAAAGCTGCCTTGGTCTAACGTTAGCCGATTACCGGCGCATTTCCACACGAATTTAAAGTAATTTCACTCAAAAACCTCCCCCGCGACAATTAGACGCACTAACGCGACTCTTAGGCCGACAAGCTGGGCCGCGCCCCGTGGCGGCCAGCAGGGGTTGTGAGCGCTGTTACGACAAACATTTGTGCAACACTACATCCGAATATTATGCTTTTCTAATATTAATCCAAACCGACCCATCCGACCAGCTTCGGATAAAAAATAAACATGCGTGGCGTTTTACAAGCGACTCGAATCGACCGAGCCTAGCTTGAACCAAGTGGCTTGAATCGCCCCGCCCAGCCGCGCCGGCTCGGCTTGGAGCAGGCGAGAGCGAGACCAGCCGCCACTTCAGCCTGGCTTCCGCCCGCCGCTGCCCTTAAAATAGGCCGGTCCTCAACCCTCCCGGCTATTTACCGATGAAAATCGTCTCCTGGAACGTCAACGGCATCCGCGCCGTGCAAGGCAAAGGTTTTGCCGAAACCCTGGCTCGAATCGACGCCGACTGCATCTTGCTGCAAGAAACCAAGGCTCAGGAAGACCAGGTGGCGCAGGCGCTGAACGGCATCGACGGTTACCACGTCCACGCCAACTCGGCCGAGCGCAAGGGTTATTCCGGCGTCGCGCTGCTGTGCCGGCAGGAGCCGTTGCAAATTCTGCGCGACATCGGCCAAACCGACCACGACCTGGAAGGCCGAGTCATCGCCGCCGAATACGAAGGGTTTTACGTGGTGAACGTGTATGTACCAAATTCCGGCGACGGCCTGTCCCGGCTGGATTACCGGCAAACCTGGGACCAGGCCTTCGGCGACTATCTGGCCGATCTGCAAAGCCGCAAACCGGTGATCGTCGGCGGCGATTTCAACGTCGCCCACCAAGCCATCGACATCGCCCGGCCCAAGGCCAATTACAACAAATCGGCCGGCTACACCCAGGCCGAGATCGACGGCTTCGACAGTATTCTGGCGCGCGGCCTGGTCGACAGCTTCCGCCATTTCCATCCGGAGCAAGAGGGGTACAGTTGGTGGAGTTACCGCGCCAACGCCCGCGAAAAGAACATCGGTTGGCGGATCGATTATCTGCTGGCCAGCGAAAGTTTGGTCCCCAGCATCCAAAGCGCCTTCATCCTGCCGGAGATTACCGGCTCCGACCACTGCCCGGTCGGCATCGACATTCAATTGGCTTGAGCGCGCTGCACCAGCATCGGGCCGCCTTGCTGGCCTGCCGGCGCTGTCCGGACATGGTCGGTCCGGTGGTTTGCTGCCAGCCGGTGATGTCGAAAGTGCTGCTGATCGGTCAGGCGCCCGGCGGCAAGGAAGGCCAGTTCGGCAAGCCGTTCGCCTGGACCGCCGGCAAGACGCTGTTCGGCTGGTTCGCCCGATTGGGCCTGGACGAAGAGCCATTCCGGCAACGGGTGTACATGGCGGCGGTGTGCCGCTGCTTCCCCGGCAAGCAGGCCGGCGGCGGCGACCGGGTGCCGAACCCTGCCGAAATCGAAAACTGCTCGGCGTGGCTACGCGCCGAAATCGAGTTATTGCAACCGCAATTGATTATTCCGGTCGGCAAACTGGCGATCCAGCAATGGCTGAAGGCCGACAAACTCAGCAACGTTATCGGCCGGCAATTTCGAATCGACGCCTACGGCCACGCTGCCGACCTGATCCCACTGCCGCACCCGTCCGGCGCCTCGACCTGGCATCGGACCGAGCCAGGGATCGGCTTGCTGGCCGAGGCCCTGGCCGCAATCGAACGCCATCCGGCCTGGCAAACTATTCGGCCGAGCGATTGACGCCGCTGATCAGCGCCTTGATCGACGCCGTCAGCAAATTATCGTCGATGCCGACGCCGTAACGCGCCGGCTGGCCATCCGGCCCGGCCAGTTCGACGAAGGCGCAGGCGCGGGCATCGCCGCCGTGGCGGCTGGGACCGAGCGAGCGTTCTTCGTAACTGCGGATGGTCACAGCGTAATCCAGAACCGCCAACGCGGCGACCGCCGCATCCAGCGGACCGTTGCCGTCGCCGGCCACACAGCGCGTTGCGCCGCACCATTGCAGTTCCAATTCGATCCGTTGGCCGCCATCGATTTCGGCTAAACGGTGGCCGAGGTAACGGAGCGGCCCAGCATCCGCCAAATAAGTCGCGTTGAACAAGCGCCAGATTTGCGCATGGCCGATCTCGCCGCCGCCGGCATCGGCCTGTTGCTGCACCACTTGAGCAAATTCGACCTGCAAGCGGCGCGGCAAGACGATGCCGTAATGACTTTCCAGTAAATGAGCGATGCCGCCCTTGCCGGATTGGCTGTTGACCCGAATCACCGCATCGTAACCGCGGCCGACGTCGGCCGGATCGAACGGCAGATAAGGCACGTTCCACAGTGCGTTCGCGGTTTGCGCGGCAAAGCCTTTCTTGATCGCATCCTGGTGCGAGCCGGAGAATGCGGTGAACACCAAATCGCCGGCATAAGGCTGGCGCGGCGGTACGCTCAAGCCGGTGCAAGCCTCGAAACTGCGCGCGACCGCGTCGATGTCGGAAAAATCCAGACCCGGCGCAATGCCCTGGGTGTACAAATTCAAGGCCAAGGTTACTAAGTCGACGTTGCCGGTGCGTTCGCCGTTGCCGAACAAACAGCCTTCGACCCGCTCGGCACCGGCCATCAACGCCAGTTCGGCGGCTGCCACCGCAGTGCCGCGGTCGTTGTGCGGATGCACGCTCAACACCACGCTGTCGCGGCGGGCGATGCGGCGATGCATCCATTCGATCTGGTCGGCGTAGACGTTCGGCGTCGCGTGTTCCACCGACGACGGCAGATTCAAAATGAGCTTGTTTTCCGGCGTCGCACCCCAGGCTTCGACGACGGCGTCGGCCACTTCCAGCGCGTAATCCAGTTCGGTGGCGGTGAAGGTTTCCAGGCTGTACTGCAACTGCCAGTCGGTAGCGGGTTGCACGGCGGTCAATTCCTTGACCAAGCGCACCGCGTCGACCGCCATCGCCAGCACTTGGGCCTTGCTCATGCCCAATACCAGCTCGCGGAACGGTTGCGAGGTGGCGTTGACGATATGCACGATCGCGCCGCGGGCGCCGCGCAAGCTTTCGACAGTGCGGCGCAACAACGGCGCGCGGGCATGGCTCAGCACTTCTATCGTCGCGTCGTCGGGAACCCGCTGTTCGCTGATCAATTGGCGGACGAAGTCGAAATCGGTTTGCGAGGCGGACGGAAACGCCACTTCGATTTGCTTGAAGCCGATGCCGCACAAGGTTTCGAACAAGCGGAGTTTACGTGCCGCGTTCATCGGCTCGAACAAGGCCTGGTTGCCGTCGCGCAAATCGGTGCTCATCCAGATCGGGGCTTGAGCTATGGCCCGGTTCGGCCACTGCCGGTCCGGCAACGCCAGCGGCGGAAACGGCCGGTATTTCATGGAAGGGTTGGCTAGCATGGTCGGTCTCCTGTATTCGAGTTGGTGATACGATACGCCGAACCGGCAGACAGGCGATTGCGTTTATAGCGAAGATTGGCGGCAGAATTAAATTAATATTGCCTAAAAATGTCTTTTTAATTAAATTTATTGCTTTGATTAACGCGATATAGGCAATTTATGGAACTCGACCGCTACGATCGGCAAATTTTGACCGTGCTGCAAGCCGACGGCCGGATCAGCAATCAGGAACTGGCCGACCGCATCGGCCTGTCGCCGTCGCCTTGTCTGCGCCGGGTACGGGCGCTGGAGGAAGCCGGCCTGATCGTCGGCTACCGGGCGCTATTGGATGCCAAGGCTTTGGGCTTGAGTCTGACCGCGTTGGTGCAGATTTCGATGGATCGGCACACGCCGGAGCGCTTTGCCGCTTTCGAGGCGGCCGTCGCCGAGATTCCGGAGGTGATGGAGTGTCTGTTGATTACCGGCCAGGCCGCCGATTACCAGCTCAAGGTCGCGGTCAAGGATCTGGACGCTTACCAGGAATTATTGCTGAAACGCATCACCGGCATTCCCGGCGTCAGTGGCGTGCATTCCAGTTTCGTGTTGCGCCGGGTGGTGGACAAAACCGCGTTTGCGTTGGACCCACCGGTTTAAAGCAGCCGGTTCGGCCGCTAGTCCGAGTGCTCCGCGCCCGCCGCGACCGGCTTAACAACCATTTTGGCTTCGAAGCGATGAGCGATGTTTTGCATCGCCAGGATCAACACCACGCCGGCCAGGATGAAGCCGATTTGCTGCAGCGAGGCCTTGCTGTCGGTCTTGCGATGCAGTGACGGAATCAGATCGGCAACCGCGATGTAAATGAAACTGGACGCGGCCAGCGTCAAAAAATACGGCAGGATTTGATGCAGATCGCCCAGGCTGACATACGCCAGTATCCCGCCGATCACGGTGGTCAGGCTGGCCAGCATGTTGTAGAACAAGGCTTTACGGCGGGTATAACCGCTGTGCAACAGGATGGCGAAGTCGCCGACTTCCTGCGGAATTTCATGCGCGGCCACGGCCAGACTGGTGACGATGCCGAGCTGAGGGTCGGTCAGAAACGCCGCGCCGATCAACACCCCGTCGACGAAATTATGAATGCCGTCGCCCAGGATGATAAACATGCCTGCCACGCGGCGGCCGTGGTCTTCGCCGGCCGGATGATCGTGGCCGTGGTCGTCGCGCGAATCTTCGCCGTGCGCTTCGCAGGCGTGGGAATGGCAGTGGCGCCACACCAACAGCTTTTCCAACGTAAAAAACCCGAGGATGCCGGCCAGAATGGTGGCCGACAATCCGGCAATGTCTTGCCGCGCCACATCCTCGAAGGCGTGCGGAATCAGGCCGCAGAATGCGCCGGTCAGCAATGCGCCGATCGCGAAACTGATGCCGTGCGGCAGCACTTGCTGGCGAGCGCGCTCAGGCAACAACAAAAACACGCTAGCCGCCAACACGCTGAGCACGCCGCCGATGGCGGTAAAAATCACGATCAACAACAGCGTGTTCAAGACTCTCTCCAGATCAGACTGGCCATCCGGCCGGTCGCGGCGCCGTCGCGGCGGTAGGAATAAAACCGGCCGGCATCGGCGTAGGTGCAATAGTCGCCGCCGTAGACCCGGCCGACGCCCAGCTCCGCCAGTTGGCGGCGGGCCAGTTGATATATATCCGCCAACCACTTGCCGTTGCCGCGCCCGGTAAACGCCGCCGCGCTGCCGATGTCGTCGGCTAAAAAGGCATCGCGAACGTCGTCGCCGACCTCGAAGTGGGCCGGCCCGATCGCCGGGCCGAGCCAAACCGTGACTTCGGAACAGTTCATGGCCGCCAGGGTTTGCTTGACGACGCCGGCCCGCAGACCCCGCCAGCCGGCATGGGCGGCGGCGATAACCCGGCCGTCGTCGCCGCAGAACAACACCGGCAGGCAGTCGGCGGTCACTACCGCGCAAACGGTCGCGTCGCGATCGGTGAAGCTGGCGTCGGCTTCCGGGACACTCTCGACTTCGCCGGCCTTGACGACGACCACGCCATGGACCTGTCGCAGCCAAACCGGCTCGGCCGGCAATTGCAACATGTCGCGGATGATCGCCCGGTTGGCGGCGACGGCGGCCGGATCGTCGCCGACATGGCCGGCCAGATTAAAACTGGCATAACCACCGACGCTGACTCCACCGCTCCGCAGCGTGACGGCGGCGCGCACGCCTGCCGGCAGCGGCCAATCAGGCCTGATCCAGCTCATTCTCGGCCAACAGTTTCAGCAGATTTTGCAGGTCGTCCGGCATCGCCACCGACCATTCGCAATATTCGCCGGTTTCCGGGTGCTCCAAACCCAACTTGGCGGCGTGCAGGGCTTGGCGCTTGAAGCGGCGCAGGGCTTCGGCCAGTTCCGGATTGCATTCGGCCGGCATTTGGAAGCGGCCGCCGTAGATTTGATCGCCAACCAGCGGGTAATTGATGTGCGCCATGTGCACCCGAATCTGGTGGGTGCGGCCGGTTTCCAGCTTGACCCGGATCAGCGTGTGGCGCTTGAAGCGCTGCTCGAGCCGATAATGCGTGATCGCTTCCTTGCCGTCGCGGCGCACCGCGTTGCGCTTGCGGTCGACCGGATGGCGGCCAATCGGTTCGTCGACGGTGCCGCCGGCGGTCATCCAACCCTTCACCAACGCCAGATATTCGCGCTCGATACTGCGCTCCTGCAATTGCTCGACCAGACTGTTATGGGCTTGCAAGGTCTTGGCGATCATCAACAGACCGCTGGTGTCCTTGTCGATACGATGCACGATGCCGGCGCGCGGCAACACGGCCAGGTTCGGTTCGTGATGCAACAAGGCGTTGACCAGCGTGCCACTCCAGTTGCCGACCGCCGGATGCACGACCAGTCCCGCGGGCTTGTTGACGATCAGCAGCGAATCGTCTTCGTGCACGATGTCCAATGGAATGTCTTCGGCGTTATCTTCGATAACGATCTCGGCTTCGGCATCCAGTTCGACCTCCTCGCCGCCATCCAGCTTTTCGCGCCCCTTCAGCACCTCGCCGTCCACCAGTACCCGGCCGGCCTTGATCCAGGTTTGCAATTTGCTGCGCGAGTAATCCGGAAAAATCTCCGCCAGACACTGGTCCAAGCGCATACCCGCCAGTTCTTCGGGAACTCTAGCCGTCAATATCGTCATAGTCGTTTTTAAGTTATACTCGCGGCATTAGGCCGCCAAAAGCTGCAAAAAACCTGCAATATTACAACGTGTTGATAAACGCATGCGACTTCTTTTAGTAAAAACCGTTTTTGTCGCCGCCCTGGTCGGCTCGCTGCCGGGCTGCGAGACGCTGGAAGCCTTCTCGAGTAACAAGGATAAATCGCAGGAAGAAGAATACGCCGGCTGGGACGACAAAACCTTCCACGAAAAAGCCAAGGAAGCGCTGGACAACAAGAACTACCAAAAGGCCGTGACCTTGTACGAGGCCCTGGAAGCCCGTTATCCGTTCGGCGATTACGCCGCGCAGGCCCAGCTCAACGTCGCTTACGCCTATTATAAGAACGACGATCCAGAAGCGGCGATCGCGGCGGCCGACCGCTTCATCAAGATACACCCGCGCAATCCGCATGTCGATTACGCCTATTATCTGAAAGGCCTGATCAACTATAACCGCGGGATCGGTTTCATCGACCGCTTTTTGCCGACCGATTCGTCGCAGCGCGATCCCGGCAACGCCAAGGATGCCTATGATAATTTCCAGGAATTGATCCGGCGCTTTCCCAACAGTCAATATGTCGAGGACGCCAAACTGCGGATGGTGGCCTTGCGCAACAACATGGCGATGTACGAAATTCACGTCGCCGACTTTTACATGCGCCGCAAGGCTTACGTCGCCGCCGTCAATCGCGCCAACCACGTGGTCAAGGAATACCAACGCACGCCGGCGGTACCGTTCGCGCTGCAAATCATGCAGGACGGCTACCGAAAACTCGGCATGGACGATCTGGCCGCCGACGCCGAACGCGTCTACCAAATGAACTACCCCAACGGCGCGCCGGTCGCCAACTACAAGGAGTTGAGCACTATGGAACAAGTCTGGGACTCGCTGGGCCTGGACAAGTAAACGATTGGCCCGTTTACCGAAAACTGCCTTCCCCACTCTGCTCTGGCTGATTGGCTGTAACGCGGCCGCGTCGGCGGCTCAACCGCTGTTTCAGAGCCGTTTCTTCACGCTGTCGCAGACTAACGAACTGTTATGCGCGACCAGCGAGCAGCAGTTCCTGCCGATCGAGCGGCTGGCCGACGTTATTCAATTTTACGAAGCCGGACATCCCGATTTGCGCGGTCAGGCCGTGGCGGTGTTGACCGACCACAAAAACCCGGAACGTCTGGACGATTTGACCGGCTACCGCGCGGCCTGCGCCGGTCAACCCGGCGGCGACTTATGCGTGCTGGAGAAGTACTGGGGCGACCGCGAAGCGGCGTGGCGGGCGCTGGCGCTGTTTTACGACACCAAGACCGTCGTCAAGCACGCCGAAGACCCCAATTATTTGATCAAGCCGTTTAGCGCCGATCATTTACGGGTCTTCGAAAAAGCCATCCGCAAGATTCCGGCATTTTTACGGCGGACGATCAGCAAGGCCAAGCCGGTCGAAAAACTCGAGCAGGAAATCGCCGGTCAGCCGACCGCGTTGCAAGCCTTGATCCGCGACGCCTACCAGGAAGACTACGACACCAGCATCTGGCAGGCCGACCATACCCACCCGCTGACCCTGGTGCCGGGCATCGGCTTTCGTTCGCAAACGGTAGCGCAGGTATTCAGCGGCCAGAATCTGATCGTGTTCACGGTCAAGGCCTTCGACAACGGCAAGGAAGGCTCGGTCTATCGCGACATCGGCGTCGAATATCTGGTGGATTTTCGCTTGCCCATCGTGGTCCACGAAATCGCCCATACCATCGATAACTTCCATTTCTGGAACGGCGAGGACGACCTGTATTTTTTTTACAAATACCGCAAGATTTCCAACGACGAACAAACCCTAAAAATCATCGCCGACGCCAAATTGGCGCTGTGGCCGTCGAAATGGTTTGAAGCCTTCGAGTTTCTGGCCGAGGTCAACGACGGCCGTTACGACGGCAACGTTCAGGAAAAGCTGGCGGAACTGGTCGCCCAGTACGTGCTGATTCCGGAACGCTTGCAACAAAGCGCGCCGGCTGCGTACCAATGGCTGCGCGGCGACGTGTTTCGCGGCATCGAATATCAAGGTTACGACCGCTGTCCCACTCCGTTGACCAAACCGTTGTCCTGGTGGCAACGTTATGCCAGCGGCAAGCTGCTGGGACGTTGACAGTCTGGTATGCTTGCCCGGCAAAATGACCGGGATGCGCGGCCAACCCGGCATCATAGGATTCGCGCCTTTCTCCGGCAGGCTGGCATGGGCCGTGCGTTGGAAAACGCCAAACGCTACAGCTACCGCGACGCCCTGCCTTGGCCCCCCCCCCGATCGCCGCACTGTCCGAGGCAACGATCGATTGAAACGCAGCGCCCTTTATTTAATGAAAGCAGACGCCTGAAACCATGAAAAAACCGCAACTCAATCCGCTGCAAGCCCAACTGCTGAAATCCGGCTTGGCCAACGACGCCAAGGCTCGCGAAGTGAAGGCCGAAAAACGCAAGCAAGACAAGCTGAAACGCAACAACGGGGTGGAAATCATCGACGAGATTAAGCTGAGCGCCGAACAGCAACGGCAACAGCAAATCGAGCGTGATCGGGAACTGAACCGCCAGCGCAAGCTGGCCGAAGAGCAAAAAGCGCTCGCCGCCCAGATCCGGCAAATCGTCGAAATGAACCGCATCGCCCAACACCCGGACGGCGCGGCCTACAACTTCACCGACGACGGCAAGGTGAAGTCGGTGCATGTCGCCGACAAGGTGCGAACGGCCCTGATCAACGGCCGGGCCGGCATCGTCCGCCTGGACAATCGCTATGAGATCGTGCCGGCCGAAGTCGCCCGAAAAATACAGGCCAGAGACGCCGCCCCTATCGTGGTTTTGAACGAAGCCACTCAGGACGTGCCGGCGGAGGACGATCCTTACGCCGCGTATCAAATCCCCGACGATTTATTGTGGTGATGCCTTAGTCGCGCTTGGCTATGCGTTTCGGCGGATAACCGAAATAGCGCGTGAAGGCGGTGCTGAAATTACTGGCATGATGGTAGCCGACCGACTCGGCAATCAAACCTATCGGCTGCCGGCCGGCCTCCAGCAAGCGGTGCGCTTCGCGCATCCGAATCTCCAGCAACATGCCGTAAGGCGTCGTTTCGAAATAGCGATGGAACAACTGCTTGAGCTTGCAGGGATTGGTGGCTAGCCGACGCGCCAGTTCCTCGACGGTCGGCGGGGCGACAAATTCGGCGTGCAAAATGTCGCGCGCCTGATGGGCGACGTCCCGATCGCGCAGGCCGCCCCCCGACACGTCGGGAACATCGCCAAACAAGTGGTCCAATTCGGTTGCGAGTATCGCCAAAGCCTGACCTTGCCGAAACAGGGATTTGGTGGGCGACGACACCGGGCAACGCAACAAGGCCTGCGCCGCGGTCAATCCGGCGCTGGAAATCGGCCTGAGGCTGACTTGCCGGGTGCGAGCGCTCGGCTCGAACAAGGTCGGCAACCTGTCCGCGCCGAAGGTCTGAGCCAACCAAGTCATGTTGACCGCGAAACGCAATTGGGTGACCACTTGATCCGCCGCGTATTCCCTGACACCTTCGGACGAGTTAAAAATCGTCACCGACGTATAACCCTCGCGAAATACAATGCTTTCACCCTGATTGGGCGTATAGCGCGACTGCCCTTGCAGCGCCAAAGTCACCACCATGCGCGGCTCCGCAACGTCGGTACGCGCCCAAACCGCGAGGTCGCGACTGGGCCGGTAACGGGTTTCGATGTAGTTCAACGCGGGCGCCAAGGCATATACGCTGGAAGTGCCTTGCCCGAGATTGTCCGGCAAGCGGCTGAGCGCGCAGTTATCCTCCGCCGAAAAATCGGCCGGCAAATCCTGGCTATCGATGCGCCAGAAAGCGGAGGGGTAAGCGATGCGGTTCATAAGGCAATTGCACTAGGGCCAATTCCGAATATCAGCAATTTATACGCCAGTATTTCCAGAGGCGCGTTCGTCGAAAAAATAGACTCAATCCAATCGGAAAAATATTAATATCTATGTTATTTAACTTAATATTTTATTTAAAGCACGCCATATCCCGGACTAAATTAAAGACTCCGTTTTTAATATAAAAAATACCGTTTTGCATAAAACCGGCATTCATCGGCCGACTATATTGGGAGATTGTTTTTTTGTTCGGAACACGCCATGCATACTCCCGCCATTCTACGCAAAACCCTGTTTTTAGCACTTAGCCAATCGCTAATCAGCACGACGGCATTTGCCGATCAAAGGCCCGAGGAATTAAACGACACCGAGGTCATCGCCGATCCCATCATTGAAGAGAACCACGTTGACGAGTTTTCCAACGTGTCGGCTGTCACCACCGAAGACCAGATTCGCGACCAGAACGCCGTCGATATCGCCTCGGCGCTAAAGCGCACGCCGGGCGTGCAGATTTCCCGCTACAACCCGGTCGGCGCGTTCGGCGGCGACCAGGGCGGCGCGGTGGCGATTCGCGGCCAAGGCGCCGGCCGCCCCGGCAGCGAGATCAAAACCTACATCGACGACATTCCGATGTATATGGCGACCTGGAACCACCCCTTGCTCGACTTGCTGCCGGTCAACGGCATGCATTCGATCACGGTCTACAAGGGCCCGCAACCGCACGTCAACGGCAACAACTTCGGGTCGATCAATCTGCGGACCAAGAGCGCGGTCGAAGACGGCCTGCACGGCAGCGGCCGCCTGTCGGGCGGCTTTTTCGGCACGATCATCGAACAAGCCGACGTGCAGGGCAAATACGGCGACTTCGACTTTTCGTTGGCGCAAGGCTACGCCAAGTCGGACGGCCACAGAGACAACGGCTACGGTGAATTGCGCAACGTACTGGGCAAGGCCGGTTATCAATTCAACGCCAATTGGCGCTCGGATGTGACCTTTTTGTACGCCGACAACCGGGCCGGCGATCCCGGCCAATACGGGGTGACGCCGCCAATTGGCGAATACGATACGGTGGCCGGCATGGTGGCCGCCAGCCTGAGCCATCAACACGGCAGCTGGCAAGGCAAATTCACGCTGTACCATAACGGCGGCGACGGCAATTGGCTGAATCAAGGCACTTACTGGGCCGGCTGGACCGGAGCGCCGTTTGCGTCCGCGCCGCGCGCCCGCTCCAACCTGATGTCGCAATACAGCATGGACGGCTTCCGCTGGAAGGAGCAATTTTCACCTTGGCAGGGCGGTACCTTGTTGGCCGGCATCGACAACGAATGGCTGAACGGCAAGGTCAACAATCTGGTTCCCGGCTCCGACGCCCAAATTTACCAATTCGCGACGCCGACCTTCCGCTTGACCACGCCTTACGTCGCGCTAAGCCACGATCTGGTGCTGAACAAGGAGTGGACCCTGGTACCTTCGATCGGCGTGCGTTTTTACGACCACAGTCACTATGCCTCCAAGGTTTCGCCGCATGCCGGCTTGTCGCTGGTTTCCGAAAACCTGACCGTGTTCGGCAACGTGTCCAACGGCGTCAATTATCCGGGCATCGACGCCGCCGCCAACTCCGGCGCCTTGTCCAACGTGCCGTTCTTCAGCTTCTCGCCGCAAGGCTGGCAAGGTCTGGCACCCGAAAGCGTCGATCACGCCGAAGTCGGCCTGAAGGCATCGCCGTTTAAGTCCACCCAAATCGATTTGAGCTTTTTTATCGACAACGTCAAAAACCGCTATGTGTTCGATGTCAGCCAAGGGGCTTATCTTAACTACGGCGCTTACTGGATGCGCGGTCTGGAAGCCTCGATCAAACAGGAGCTGATCGCCGACTGGAGCTTGTTCGCCGGCCTGACCCTGCTCAATCCAAGCATCGAGAATCTGCCGTACACGCCGGAACAAGCGGTGACCGCAGGCATCAACGGCCCGATCGGACCGTTGCGCTTCTCGTTCGATTTGCAATACCAATCGCGCACCTGGGCGTTGAATCGCGGTCGCAACGTCAGCGACGTGAATACCCAGCGCGTCGAAGCCTTTACGGTCGCGAACACCCGGCTGGCGTTGCCCGTCTCCGAGCTGGGTAAGAAGGGCGAAGTATTCGTCAGCGTCGAAAACTTGTTCGACAAACGCTACGTCTATCGTCCAGGCTATGAAATGCCGGGCATCTGGGGCCAAGTCGGTATCGCCGCCAGCTTCTAAGAACCATGCCGGTCGCCCTTCAGTTCGTTCCCGCCCGCCGAACCGGACATCTGGTTCGATGCCAGGGCTCAATCCCATTCACCACCGCTGCCTGATTCGATGACCGCAACCACCGGATTTTCCCTACGCACTGTTTCGCTGACCACTGTACTGGTCATCGGATTGACGGCACCGACCGCCAATGCCGATCAAGCCTTGTTGATTCGCGCCGCCCGGATTTTCGACGGCTATACCGTGCATACCCATGCGGCGGTTCTGATTGAACAAGGCCGGATCGCTAAACTGGAGAGCGCGGAAACCCTAGCCGCCGCCGGCGCCAAGATCCTGGAACTGGGCGACGCCACGCTGTTGCCGGGACTGATCGAGCTGCACGCCCATCTCAGTTATCGACACGTGCCGGCCGACACGGTGCTGCGCCACGGCATCACCACGGTCCGCGACGTCGGCGGCCCTCTACATCAACCCTACGGCGGCGACGGCCGTCTGCGGCTAATGACCTCGGGACCAATCATCACCGCGCCGGCCGGTTATCCGATTCCCAGTCTCGGCGAGGCCGACATCGCCATTTCGGTCGCCGACGAGCAACAGGCACGAACGACGGTCCGTGAATTGGTTGCCGGCGGCGCGGTCGTGATCAAAGTGGCGCTGGAGCCCGGCGGCGAGGCCGGCGCCCCCTGGTCGAACCATCATGCGCACGGACACGCGCACCAACACGACCAGGCTCACTCGGCGGCTCCGGCTAAGTCCTGGCCGATGTTGCCGCCGAGCGTTGTCAAAGCCATCGTTACCGAAGCGCACGCGTTGAATCGGAAAGTCACGGCTCATTTGGCCGAACCGCGCGGCGCCCAAATTGCGCTGGAAGCCGGCGTCGACGAATGGGCGCACACGCCTTGCGTCGAGCTGCCAGAGGCCCAACTACGGCGCGCGGTCGCGCAGGGCGTCAAAATGGTATCGACGATAGATACCTTGTCGCAGTGCGCCGGCGTCTCAAAAAATGCCAGCCGCTTCGCGGCGCTGGGCGGCGAGTTTTTGTACGGGGCGGAAATTGCCCATCCCGACATTCCCTGGGGCATAGACGCCCAGGAATTGCTGTACCTGCGGCACCTGGCCGGCATGGATGCGCTGGAAGTGTTGCGTACCGCAACCTCCAAGGCCGGTTTACATCTGAACCAAGCCTTGCTCGGCAGTTTAATGCCGGGGGCGCCGGCCGATTTGATCGCGGTGCGCGGCGATCCGACCGAAAATTTGAAATTGCTGGAATATCCGGATTTGGTGATTTCCGGCGGCAAAACCGTGGTCGACCTAATTAGCGACAGCCGCTAGAGTTAGATTTTGGTAAAGATTAAGTCCCAAACCCCGTGGCCTAGCCTTAGGCCGCGGTTCTCGAACTTGGTCAGCGGTCGATAGTCCGGACGCGGGCAATAATCCCCGGTCGGGCTGGCGTTTTTCAACCCGGCATCGGCCGACAGCGTCGCCAGCATGTCTTTTGCGTATTCCCGCCAATCGGTCGCGGCATGGAAGTAAGCGCCGATCGCCAATTTCTGATTCAGCAACGTTAAAAAGCTCGGCCGTACGATGCGCCGCTTATGGTGGCGACGTTTATGCCAGGGATCGGGAAAAAACAGATGCACGCCGGCCACGCCATGGTCCGGTATCTTCCGTTCCAGCACTTCGATCGCATCGTGGTGATAAATCCGCACATTCGCGATGCCGCGTTGTTCCAGCAACATCAGCAAATGCCCAACACCGGGCTTGTGTACTTCAATACCGAGATAATTCAAGTCCGGATTGGCCGCCGCCATTTCCGCCAAGCTGTCGCCATTGCCAAAACCGATTTCGACAATCAGCGGCGCGGCCCGGCCAAAAGCCTGCTCAGCGTTAAATTCGGCATCGGGGGACAGACAGTATTTTTCCCAATGGCTTTCCAAGGCTAACTTTTGGCCGGCGGTCGCCCGGCCTTGGCGACGGATAAAACTCTTGATGCGGGCGGGGTCGATTTTTGGGGGAGCGGTCATCATTACAGAGGTCCAAAATGCGTATCGCTAGCGACGGATAAAGATAGAAAGTGCGCGGCGTCTTCCTCGCCGACGCGTGGGAAAAGCTTATTTCCTGGTATTTTAAATCGTTTCCTGGCACTCAATCGAAAACTTAAGACGCACCCAGTTCCACGCTATTCATAATTTCTTTCGCGATATTAGACCAGATAAAATCTTGCGCGGCCACGCGCGCAGCGTCGGACATACTGGCCAATCGGGAAATCGGCATTTCCAGAAAAGTCTGAATGGTTTCTTCGATCGCCGCTTTATTTCCAGGCGGGCAAACTAAACCGCATT
>NZ_JBYMAP010000054.1:0-21487 GCF_057766305.1 Methylomonas sp. BG-2
CGCCGATACCGGGGTGCTGTACGTGTATGTCGGCAACTATCAAGGCCAGTTGAATTTTTTGGGCAAGTTGGATCGGCCGCTACCGGTCATAGCCGCTGAACGCGCCAAGGCGTGGGCCGCGGAGCATCCGGACGGTTATTTGGTTTCGCTGGAAAATCAGGCGCCGGGCAGCGAGTTTTGGGTGCAACGCCATCGGGAATATTGGCTGGTGGTGCGCCGAGCCGATCGGGCTGGCGAAATCAAGGCGCTTTAATGGACCGGCCAATCGCGGGTGCGGTTTGATATAATCGATTGTTTTAGTAAAGAAAGTGGTGTTATGGAGATTTCCGTGGTGGTCCCGGTTCACAACGAAGCCGACAATGTCGGGCCGTTGATCGAAGAAATACAGCAGGCGTTGGAAGGGCGATTTGCCTTCGAAATGGTTTTTGTCGATGACGGTAGTACCGACGACACCGGGGCGCGTTTGCGGGCGCTGATGGCGCGCTACCCCAGCCTGAGAGTGCTGAATCACCAACGCGGCTGCGGTCAAAGCCGGGCCGTGCACAGTGGGGTGGTTGCCGCGCGCCACGCCTGGATAGCCACGTTGGACGGCGATGGCCAGAACGATCCCGCCGATATTCCCCAGCTGGCGGCGGCACAACAGGTGGCTGACGACGAGCAGTTGTGGATGTTGGCCGGTTTTCGGCATCGACGTAACGATACCGGTTGGCGGCGATTCTCATCGAAGTTCGCCAACGCGGTTCGTCAAGCGATCTTGCACGACGAAACCCCGGACACCGGTTGCGGCCTGAAGTTATTTAGGCGCGATCGCTTTTTGGCTCTGCCGTATTTCGATCACATGCATCGGTTTTTGCCGGCTTTGATTAGGATGGCCGGCGGTCGGGTGATTTCGGTCAAGGTCAATCATCGCTCGCGTAGCCACGGCACATCGAAATACGGTACCTTGGATCGACTGTTGGCCGGCATCGTCGATTTGTTGGGCGTGGTGTGGTTAAAACGTCGTTATAGCCGGCCAATCGTCAGCGAGGTGGCGCGTGGATAACGATACCCTGTGGCTGATTGTCGGATTTCTGGGGCAAGGTTTATTTTCCGCGCGGTTTCTGGTGCAGTGGTTGGCCAGCGAACGGCAAAAGCGCAGCGTGATTCCAACCATGTTTTGGTACTTCAGCATCTTTGGCGGCGTGACCTTGTTGGTGTATTCGATCCATAAGCAGGATCCGGTCTTTATTTTGGGGCAGGGTATGGGCTTGCTGATTTATTTTCGCAACTTGTACTTTGTTTTGCGCCATCCGCGCTCCGGCGACGAAGTCGGTAAGGCGTAGATCGCGCGGTTGGCACGCGGCCGTTAATTCCGGCTTAAGTCGGCATCATTATCGTCGCCGCCTAAAATTCGATTTGCGAGGCGGATATGCGATTAGGATGGCTTTTATTGGGCTTGTGCGGAATGGCTTCGGTGCAAGCCGAGGTGTTCAAATGTCCGGGTAAGTCCGGCAAAACGGTTTACCAGCAAAAGCCTTGCGCGCAAGAAGGCGGCCGGCAACTCGACATCCATGCCGATCCGGCGCGGGAGGCGGAAGCCAAAGCCAAGTTGGAAGCCTTGCGTGAGGAAAATCAGGTCAGAAAGGCCGCTCGGCTCGAGGCCGAAAAGCAGCAAGCCGAACAGCAACGCCAGATAGAGGAAGTCGAGGCGATGAAGCGTAGCGCGCTCGCCCAGCAACAACAAGCGGATGCGCAACGGCGTCAGGCCGAGGCTTTGGAGCGGCGCAATTCCTACATCGGCGCGCCGGTGATTTACGCGCCGGTGGCGCCGATGCCCGGTATCCCCGGCTTGCCGGGTATCGGCGGTTCTCCGGGATATTCGGGTGACCAATCTCATCGGCATCATCAGGAACACGAACGGCGGTCCGGCGAAGTGCCGAATCAGCCGGCGATCGACAATCGCGACGGTCAATCCTCGGTCGATCAGAAGCGGCGGGGCAAGGCTGGTAGTCGTTAAGCGCCTGTCGTTTGCCCGGAGGGCGCTTGGGTATTTTACACGGGGCTACCTATTAGTTCGCTACGGAGGAACACGCCTATGCTTTGGTTGAAAGCACTGCATTTGATCTTTATGGTGACTTGGTTCGCGGGCTTGTTCTATCTGCCGCGCTTGTTCGTCTATCACGCGATGAGCGACGACGCGGTCAGTCATGAGCGTTTCAAGATCATGGAGCGTAAGCTGTACTTCGGCATCATGACGCCGGGCATGATCGCAACCTTCGGCTTCGGGATCTGGATGTTGGCCGATTATGCTTGGACTTTGTATTCCGGTAGCGGTTGGTTGCACCTCAAACTAGCGTTATTGGGGCTGCTGGTGGTCTATCATGCTTGGTGCGGCAAGTGGTTGTTGGATTTCAAGTATGACCGCAACCGCCATTCCCACGTTTATTTTCGGTGGGTCAACGAAATTCCGGTGTTGTTTTTGTTTGCGATCGTCTGGCTGGCCGTGCTCAAGCCGTTTTAAGCCCAGGCGGTTTCTGCGGTCTTGGTCAGCCGCTCCGATAAATCGTGCAGGCGCTCGGGCGTGCCGATGTCCATCCAATAGCCGCTATAGCGCTCTCCGCTGATGCGGCCCGCCTGGATGGCGTTGTTCAGTACCGGGCGCAATTTTAACGGTGCGATCGCAAGGCCCGCGAACAGGGCGGGATGATAAACGCCGATGCCGCTGTAGGTGAGTTTGCCGACGCCGACTTCGCATAGCCGGCCGCTGGTCGTGATCGCGAAATCGCCGGCGGGATGATGCGGTGGGTTGGGGATCATCACCAAATGGGCAAGATCGACATCGACCGCCCGCAATTTTTCCAACGGGAAGTCGCAAGCCACGTCGGCATTCAAGGTCAAGAACGGAGCCTCGCCCAGTAAGGGCAGCGCTTTGGCAATGCCGCCGGCGGTTTCCAGCGCGGTGTCGCCTTCGTCGGAATAGCGTATCCTCACCCCCCAGCGCTCGCCGTCGCCGCAGTAGCCGACGATTTGTTCGCCAAGATGGGCAACGTTGATCACGATTTCGTTAAACCCGGCCGAGGCGAGTTGTTCTATCGTATATTCGATCAACGGCTTGCCGTTGGCTCTCAGCAGTGGTTTCGGAGTGTGGTCGGTCAATGGCCGCATGCGTTCGCCGCGGCCGGCCGCCAGGATCATGGCTTTCATAAGGTTTCGGCGTAACGCGGCAGGACATGTTGTTGCAGGAAATCCCCGATTTTCGCCAACTCGGTATAACGACCGCAAACCCCTTCCACATAGGCCAATGTGCGGGGAATATCTTGCAAGTAACCGGATTTGCCGTCGCGAAGGTGGAGGCGGGCGAAGATGCCGATGGCCTTCAGGTGGCGCTGCATCCCCATCAGATCAAACCAGCGCCGGAATTGTTCGAAGTCGGCGTCGGTCAGGTTTAGCGTCAGCGCTTTACGATAATAAAGATCGACCCAGGCATAAACCCGTTCTTCCGGCCAAGCGATATAGCAATCGCGTAACAGTGAAACCAGATCGTAGGTCACGGGGCCGATCACCGCGTCTTGGAAGTCGATGACGCCGGGCGACGCTTGGGCCAGCAGCATCAGGTTACGCGAGTGGTAGTCGCGGTGCACGCACACCCGAGGTTGCTCGAGCGCGGAATCGATCAACAGGCTGTGCATCGCGTCGGCCAGATCGCTGGGCATGGTCAGATTCAGTCGGCCGGCCAGGAACCATTCGTGGAAAATCCCCAGCTCCCGGCGCAGCAGTGCGGCGTCGTACATCGGTAGCTCGCAAGTGGCGCGGTCGAGGCGGGTTTGCAGCGCCAGCAAGCCGTCGATGGCATCGCCGTAAAGCCTGTCGGCGTTGTCCGGAGTCAGTGCGTCGAGATAGCTGGTGCTGCCGAAGTCTTCCAGCAGCAAAAAGCCGCGTTGGCGGTTTTGGCGAAAAATTTTAGGTACGTGGATGTCGGCGCCGGCGAACAACTCGGCTACCTTGACGAAGGGCTCGGTGTTCTCTTTGTCCGGCGGGGCATCCATGACAATTTGGCTGCCCAGGCCATGGCTGATCCTGAAATAGCGCCGGAAACTGGCGTCGCTGGACGCAGGCGCGATGCCGCGAACGTCCATCGCCAAGTCGTTGACTAGCCAGGCATTGAGTTCCGCGAGTCTTGAGTCTGAACTGGAAAAATACATTAGTTACTTATTGCCGTGCAACCTAAGGTAAAATGACGAGCATGCATTTTATTCGATTTTCGTTCCGCTAAGCCACTTAGCCGCTCAAGCCACTTCATGAATTTTCGGGTTCACTCCATTTCGTTGGCATTGTCCTTGTACACCACCAGTGCGGTTTCCGCGGCGAGTAACGGCGCCTGGAATTGCGAGCAGTCACAGAGCGGCGAATGGACTTGTTTGAACCAAACCCCAGCCGCCGGCACGCCGCCTCAACCTCAGGTAATCAAAACCCAGCCCGCGCCGCCGGCACAAACAGCCAAGCCAGCGCAGCCCGAGGTCAAGCCCGAGGTCAAGCCCGAGGTTACGCCGATTCGGCAAGCCGAGCCCAAGCCGGCGGAGCCCGAGTCGGCGCCGCCCCCGACCCCGCAAGTCGCTCAACCCGCGCCGGTGGCCGTGCCCGAGCGGGAAAAAGTTAAAGTGGTCGAAAAAGCGGTCAGCGAGGCCCAAAAACTCCGGGTTAAGGTCAACGAGCCGCAAAAACCGGCCGCCGAGCCCGCGCAACCGAAAAGCCAGACCGCATCTTCTGGGTCGGTGCCCGGTTGGACCTGCAAGACCGGCGATGATAAAAGCGGCTGGAATTGCAATCTGGTCGGCGCCGACCCAAAAGGCGAGGCACGGCCGGTCAGCGAAGTCGAGACCGAGCTTGCCGCGACCTATTGGCTGACGCCAACTTTTTCCTATCAGCAAGAACGTTCCTTCCAGACCTTGCGCGGCGAGTTCGACCGCGATCCCTGGCAGAACTGCTCGACTTGGGGCAGCAAGAAACGCAAAATCAAAGCGACCTCCAAAGAGGCGCGCGACGCGGCAACCACCGACGTGACCGCCGATTTTTCCGAAGTGTACGACGGCGAGGTTCTCAATTTTGCCGGCAACGTTGACTTGACCCGGGCCGATCAGCACTTGATCGCGGATAAGGCCAGCTACGATACCGTCGCGGAAACCCTGGACGCTCAAGGCAACGTCTTGTATAGCGAGGATCAATTGGCGATGTTCAGCGACACCGCGTCGCTGAGCCTGGGTAAGGATGAGGCGCGCTTGCGCAAGGCCCTGTTTGTGGTTCCCGAGGCGCCGTTTCGGGGTAGCGCCGATGTGGTGTACCGCGATAGTAAAAGTTTGTCGCGTTACAACGAAGCGGCCTTTACCAGTTGTTCACCGGGCAATCAGGATTGGATCATGCACGCGTCGCGGGTCAAAATCAATCGGGAGTCCGGGCAAGGCTCGGCCAAAAATGCCTGGCTGGAGTTCAAAGGCGTACCGGTGCTGTACACCCCCTACATCTCGTTTCCGACCGACAGTCGGCGTCTGTCGGGCCTGCTGGCGCCGACCTGGGGCAGCACCCAACGGAACGGCTTCGACGCCTCCGTACCGTTTTATTGGAATATCGCCCCCAATTTCGACGACATTATCACCTTGCGCTACATGAGCAAGCGCGGCGAGCAGATTCGCAACAAGTTCCGGTATTTGACCGAGACCTCGCAAGGGACATTCGCCGCTGAGCTTTTGCCTTACGACGAGATTGCCGATAAATCCCGGTATTCCGGATCCTGGCAGGATCAAAGCGTGTTTGCCCCGAACCTGCGGACCTCGGTCAACTTGAACTATGTATCGGACAAAACCTATTTCAACGACTTGAACAATGCGCTGGGCTTTCAAGACACGCGGTTTTTGTCGAGTAACGCTTACGTGAACTACGGAATCTCCGACGTTTCGCTGCAGGCCGGCGTTCAACACTATCAATCGGTGGATAAGACCGTGACCGACGCCGGCATGCCTTACGATATGCTGCCGAGAGTCAATTTAAATTACGCGCATCAGTTTGAAAATCTCCCGGTCAACTTGGCGTTGGACAACCAGTTTGTCTATTTCAGCCACGATACCTTGGTGAATGCGCAGCGCTACAATATTGCGCCTTCGGTGAGCATGCCGCTGGAGAGCGGCGCCGGGTTCTTGATACCCAAGCTGACCGGCCAATATACGCAGTACCAGTTAAACAACATTACCAATCCGGCTCAACCTTCCAGCGTCAGTCGGTTTTTGCCGATCTTTTCGGTGGATACCGGTTTGATGTTCGATAAGGAAATGACGCTGGCGGGAACGCCCTACACCCATACGCTGGAACCGCGGCTGTTTTATCTGTATATCCCGCGTAAAGATCAGAGCAATATACCGATATTCGATACTAATCTATTCGATACCAACTTTTACAGCTTGTTCAGGGAAAACCGTTTCAGCGGTGCCGACCGCGTGCAAGACGCGAATCAGATTACGCTTGCGGCTACTTCGCGGTTTATCGATTCGACCACCGGTTTGGAGCCTCTGAAACTGAATCTGGGACAAATTATCTATTTCCAAGACAGAAACGTCGATTTGGATTATCTGAATAGCAACACGGCGGCGCTGACCAGTAACACCTCGAATTTTATCGGCGAACTCAGCGGTCAAATGAACCGCAACTGGTCTTATTCGACCGGTGCGCAGTGGGACCCAGAAACCAACGGGATTGCGCGCGGGCAGGCGGTGTTGAAGTTTAGAAACCAACCCAATCAAATCTTGAACTTGGGCTACCGGTATCGGCGTAATCCATTGGACAGTTTGCAGACGATTTCGCAAACCGACGTGTCGTTCCGTCTTCCGCTGTTCGGCGAATGGTACGGTCTGGGTCGTTGGCAGTACTCGTTGAATTTCGACAAAACCACCGAAAGTTTCATCGGTATCGAAAAGGAAAACTGCTGCTGGCGTTTTCGGATTATCGGTCGCCGTTATATCAACGCCGCCAATAACATCACGGTGCTGAACGATCCGAGTACCAAACCGGAGACCGCATTCTTCGTGCAACTGGAATTGAAAGGTCTGAGCAGTTTCGGCGACAGCGTCGATACTTTCTTGAATACCAACTTGAACGGCTATCGTAAAGCCAGTTTCTTCGAGTAAATTGCCTATGATCAAACAGGGATTTTGGATGCTGGCCTTGCTGACTTACATGACGGTCGGTTGGACGCAGGTGTTGGACCGGATCGTTGCGGTGGTCGAGGACGACGTCATCCTGGAACGTGAATTGAACCGGGAAGTCGAGGCTATTACCGCCAAGTTGTCCAGCAACAACGTGACGATGCCGCCTGAGTTCGTGCTGCGCAAGCAAGTCTTGGAAAGAATGATCGTCGATAAATTGCAGCGGCAGCTGGCGGCGCGCTCCGGCGTGCAGATCAGCGACGAAATGCTTCGGTCGTCGGTCGCCGACATTGCCTCGCGGAACGGCTTGTCGGTCGAAGCTTTTCGCGACGAGCTGACGCGGCAGGGCATGGATTACAAGAGTTTCGAAGACAATCTGCGTAACGAAATCGTCATCAACCAGTTGCGCGGCCGGGAAATCGGCAGCCGGGTCAAGGTCACCGACGCCGAAGTCGCGCATTACCTGGAAACCCAGGGCAAGGCCGGTCAAACCTCTTCCCAATACCATTTAGGACATATTCTGGTGGCGGTATCGGAGGGCGCCTCGGCCGGCGCGATCCAGAAAGCCAAGGACAAGGCCGACCAAATCGTGGCGGAGTTACGCGGCGGCAAGGATTTCAAGCAAACCGCCGTTGGCGTGTCCGACGACAATAACGCGCTGAAAGGCGGCGATTTGGGGTGGCGCAGCCTTGGGCAGATTCCGTCCTTGTTCGCCGATGTGGTGCCGACCATGGGGCAAGGCGACGTTTCCGAGCCGATTCGCAGCCCCAGCGGATTTCACATTATCAAAATGCTGGAAACCGAAGGTGGTGCCCAGCACATCGTGACCAAGACCAAGGTCAGGCATATTCTGATCAAGACTAACGAACTGGTCGACGACGCCGAGGCCCAAAAGCGATTGCTGGCTTTGAAGGAGCGCATCAACGACGGTGACGATTTTGCCGCGCTGGCGCGCGCGCATTCCGACGATAAAGGCTCCGCGATCAATGGCGGTTCCTTGGATTGGGTGAGCCCGGGCGCGTTGGTGCCGCCGTTCGAGGAAGCCATGAGCAAACTGGGCATCAACGAAATCAGCGCGCCGGTGCAAACCCAGTTCGGCTGGCACATGATCCAGGTACTTGGTCGCGAAAATCAGGACAACAGCGAGCAATTCAAGAAGGACAAAATCCGCGAGGAAATTCGCAAACGTAAAATCGAGGAAGAGACCGAGTTGTGGTTGCGGCGTTTGCGCGACGAAGCCTACGTTGAAATCGACTCCGACCGTCTGTAACGAGAGCAACGATGTCGGCTGAAAAACGCAGGGAAGAAAAACTGAAACGGCGTTTGCAGCGTATCGCCAAGGATCAGGATTTGACCAAGCAACGCGAGTTCGTGCAAGCCGCGATGGCCGAACTAGGGTTGGATGCTTTGACTTGCGCGGCGGCGTTGACTTATCTGAGTCACCCCCAGCTATTCGGCGGGCCTGTCGCCGCCGCGGCGCCCGTACTGGCAAAATCGGCGGTAGCCGAAACGCCCGCTTCGAAGGTACCCTGGCTGGATTACAAGATGGTGCGTTACCGACTGGACGTGGGTTTACAGCATCAGATCGCGCGTGAGCAGATTCAAGAGGTATTGGTGCAGGAGTCCGGCGTCGATAAGCGCCGTATCGGTCGCATTGATATTCGCCAGCACTATACCTTGGTGGAGTTGCCGGACGGTATGCCGACCGATATTTTTCAACTGTTGACCGAAGCCACGATAGGCCCTCACAAATTGAACATCCGCCGGGTCCGGCCCAACAAGTTTCGCCAAGCGCGAGGCAAGTCCGCGGCCGAATCGGCCGGTGAATCCCTGGCTTGCCAATCGGCGGACTAGCCGCCGATTTCAGCGACACGACCCTGTGTCGCCGCGACGCCTTCCCTGGCGCCGACAAGCTTACATCGTCAGCCGAACGCCTATCCAGGCCGCGCGTGGCGCGCCGACGCCAACAAACCGCGCGTTCACGTCGTTATAGCTGGAATTGACGCCATCCAATACTTCGCCGGTATTGCCCCAGGTGCCGAAGTTGGCGTATTCACGGTCGAACAGATTGTTCACCCGGCCGAACAGCGTCACGTGTTGGTTGAAGCGGTATTCGCTACGCAAATTGAACACGACGAAGGCCGGCAATTTGGCGGTCAAATTGGCTTCGTCGCCGCGCAGTGCCTGGGAGCTGTTGTAATTCATGTCAAAGCCCAGGGTCCATTGCGGCAGAATGTCCACGTCGTTGCTGACTTTGAATTGATGAGCCGGTATGCCGGGAATCCGGTCGCCGACATCGACGCGGATATTGCCGTCGCCGTCGGCGGCCGGATTGTTCGGGCTGCTGGACAGGAACGGCGTCTGGAAAGTGGCGTCGATATAGCTGTAGTTCGCCGACCAGCGCCAGCGTTCGTAAAACTTGCCGGACAGACCCAATTCCGCGCCTTGGCGTTGCGTCTGGCCGACGTTGGCGAAATAGCCGGTGTTGCCGATCACGCTACCCGAACTTTGAAAAATGATGTCGTTGTTGTTGATCGTATGGAAAAAGCCGGCATTCCAATCGACGTAACCGTCCAATAAGTGGCTCAAACGGCCGCGAAACCCGGTTTCCCAGGTATTGGCGACCACTTGTTTCAACGGTGGATCCGAGACGAAAGCGTTGGGCAATTTGCACGGCGCGGTCGGATCGGCACAGCTTAATTCCATTGGCGTCGGAATTCGCGAGGATTCGCTGTAGTTGCCGTAGAAGGTCAGTTCCGGCATGAACGCATAAGTCAGGCCGGCGGCCGGGTTGAAGCGATCGTAGGAATGACTGCCGTTCAGCTCGTCGCCGAAGTGGTCGCGCAGTTTGACGTGTGACTGGTTGTAGCGGCCGGATACCGTGACATCGAGGTGGTCGGTCAGGTTATAGGTGTCGGTCAAAAACAGCCCGTAATGATCGGTTTCGGCGGTGAGCCTGACGTGCGAATCCTGCAACAGCACGCCGCCGGCCGCGACGCCGCGATCGCCGGTCAGCGCGCCCAATTCGGTGTCGGCGTGGTAACGGGAGTGGCCGTGGTCGAAGCTGGCGCCGCCGACCAGATGGTTGTCGCGGCCGAAAATCTTGTGGTCGAAGGCGTCTTGCAATGCAAAGCCGAACGATTGTTGCAAGGTGCTGGAAGTGTTGATCGTACCGCCCTCGAACGCTTCATCGGCATCGATACCGCCGCCGCCCAAAGCCAGTAATTCTTCGTCTTCTTCGTCGCATAGTTCGGTTGGGTCGCCGGAGCAGGGGCCGAACTCGCTGCCGTCACCGTTGTAGGTGCTGATTTTATTGCGCCGGTAGTACAGTGTGCCGGACAGCTGGTTGTGGTCGTTCAGCCAGGTATCGCCGTCCAGAGAAACCAGCAGCATCCGGTTGCGGGTGATGTCCGGGTGGGTGAACACTTGGTCGCGACCGTAAGCCAGCATTTGCTGGGGCAGGGCACCGTTGCCGCGCAGCGTGTTGTCGGTGCCGGCGATGCTTAAATCCAGACTGGATTTGACGCCGCGCCAACTCAGCGTGCCGAAGCCTTGCTTGGCCTCGCTGGGTGAGTGGGCGCGCCAGCCCTTCTCGTTGAAATATTTAAAGTCCAGGAAATAGCCCCAGGTACCGTCGTTCCAGCCGCTGGTGACTTCCTCGGAATGCCGGTCCCAGGAGCCGCCTTGCGCTTCGAAGCTGTGGCCGGGCGCCGAAAATCCGGTCTTGGTGTTGATGTTGATGGAACCGCCCAGCGCATTCAAGCCGAAGGCCGGATTGGACGCGGGTTGCAGGCTCATGTTGTCGATCGCGCCGCTGGGGATCAAATCCCAGTTGACCATGTCGCCGAAGGGTTCGTTAAAGCGAATACCGTTCACGTAAGTGGCCAAGCCTTGCGGCAGGCCCATCAGCGGCGACGCGCTGAAGCCCCGGTATTGAATGTCCGGTTGCAGTGGATTGTTTTGGGCGTCGTTGACGTTGACGCTGCCCAGGTAGCGGTTCATGTAGTCCGCCAGCGACAAGGCCTGAGATTCTTGGAGTTTCTCGGCATTCGCGGTTTGAACGTGGGCGGGAATTTTGTTGATATCGACGCCGCCAAATTGCAGCGGCGTCACGGCGACGACTTCGACACTGTCCAATTTGGTGGGGGCTACTTCCTCGGCTATTGCTTTTGCCAAGGGCAACATACCGAAGCAGGGTAGTATGCCGAGCACTAGTTTTTTCATGATCGCCTCAAATTATCGTTAGCCGACCGATGATAATCAACAGAATGTTGGAGGGACGATCCGGGCCTAAAAAAGGAAAAAGTCCCGGTAAAGGGGTATGGCGACCGACCGCCGATTCGTCGAGCCATTCGACGCCCGGCAAGGTAAAATGGTCGGTTTAAGGAAGAGGGCGGATTCAGCCGCGTTTGGCGGCGGTCGGGTTCGAGTCCCTCGAGCACGACACTCAAATGTTTCCGCTCGCGAAGTTGCCGACGTGCCGGTTCGCGATTCGGACAATGCCGAATCGAGCGCGGTCCTTAAATTCCGCCCAGGTTATCTTTCCCCCTACGCAATCACACATTATGACCATCCAATACATCGATACTCCGCAACAACTTCAGACTCTGTGCGAGCAGATTGGCCGCCACGATTGGATCGCGCTGGATACCGAGTTTTTGCGGGAGAAAACCTATTACCCCAAGTTCTGCCTGCTGCAAATTGCCACGCCGGATTGGGTGGCCTGTATCGATCCGCTGGCGATCGCCGACCTGAGTCCGTTGTTCGACGCGATTTACAATCCGGCCATCGTCAAGGTCCTGCACTCCTGTCGCCAGGACTTGGAGATTTTCTATCAACTGAGCGGCAAAATTCCGATGCCGGTGTTCGATACTCAAATCGCCGCGCCGTTGCTAGGGTTTCAGGAAAATCCCGGTTACGCGATGTTGGTATCCAGTTTTCTCAACGTCAATTTGAGTAAGGCCCATACCCGTACCGATTGGTCGGTGCGGCCATTGAGCCCGGAGCAGATCGAATACGCCGCCGACGATGTGATTTACCTATGCAAGATCTACACCTTGATGTGCGAGCAATTGGATAAACTCGGCCGCTTGGATTGGTTGAAGGCCGATTTCGCGTTGTTGAATAATCCGGAGCTGTATCAGTTGTCGCCGGAAAACGCTTGGTTGCGGATACGCGGCAAGAATAAATTGACCGGCAAACAACTGTCCATCATGCAAGCCCTGACCGAATGGCGCGAACGTACTGCCCAACAGGAGAATAAACCTCGCAACTGGTTGTTGGCCGACGACATGCTGTTGGAGTTGGCCAAGTTGCAACCGGTAACGGTCGCCGACTTGGCGAAAGTGCGCAATATCGGCGAACGTACCGTCAACCGCTACGGCAAAACCCTGTGTGAACTGATCGACGCCGCCCGCCAAAGGCCGCCCAAACCGCTGGTCGAAAAAGGCAAGCCTCAGAAGAAAACCCAGCAAACCGAAGCCATCCTGGACGTGCTGGGCGCGGTCGTCCGGATTCGGGCCGAGGAAAACTCGCTGAACCCGATTATTTTGGCGACCCGCAACGATCTGGAGCTGTTGTTGGCCGGCGACGACGATTGTTTGCTGCTGCAGGGATGGCGCTACAACATGGCCGGCCGGGAATTGCAAGGCTTGCTGCGCGGCGATTTCAGCTTGCGTTTGAGTGACGACGCGGTGGAGATTCGTCCGGTGTCCGCTTAGTCTTCGCGGTCGCGGCCGAGACCGAAGCGTTGGGCGAACAATTCCGCCGGCAACGGCGGTGAAAACCAGTAGCCCTGGCCGTAATCGCAACCTATCGATTTCAGCAAGTCGCGCTGGCGTTCGGTTTCGACGCCCTCGGCGATCACTTTCAGGCCCAGTTTGTGGGCCATCACGATAATCGCTTCGCATAGCGCGAAATCGCTGGAGTCCTCGGTCAGGTTGCGGACGAACGACTGATCGATTTTTAGATAATCGATGTCGAATTTTTTCAAATACGACAGCGACGAGTAGCCGGTGCCGAAGTCGTCGATCGCGACTTGCATGCCGGCGTCCCGGAACGCCATCAAGTGGTCCTGAACGCTGATATTGGCGTCCAACAGCAAGCCTTCGGTGATTTCGACGACGATGCTTTGGCCGGACAGGCCGAGGCCGCGCAAATAATCGAACCAATGGCTGGGAGCTTGGCCGGCGCTTTGAAACTGTACCGGCGACTTGTTAATGCTGATCTGAAACTCGCCGTGCAACAGGCATTGCCATTCCAATACCTGCCGGGCCGCCGTTTCGAATACCCAGTCGCCAATCTTGTTGATTAAGCCGGTTTCTTCGGCCAATGGAATGAATTCAGTCGGGCTGATGGTGCCGCGAGTCGGATGTCGCCAACGCAGCAAAGCCTCGGATTTATGAACTTCGCCGCTGACCAAATCCACGATGGGTTGGTAGTGCAGCGATAATTGCCGCTCGCTCAACGCATTGCGCAGGTCGGCCAGCAGTACCGCGCGCGCCTGTAGCGCATCCTGCAACGCCTTGGTAAAAAAGCTGTAGGCGTTGCGGCCCCGATTTTTGGCGGCGTACATCGCCTGGTCCGCGTTCTTCAGCAGCTCGCTGAGATCGCTGCTATCGGTCGGATAGAAAGTGATGCCTATGCTGGCCGAGACGTAGGCGGTTTCCTCGGCCAGTTGGAACGGCGCGCTCAATTGCTCCAGCAAATGGCGGGCGATCGGTTCGGCGCTACGGGGTTCGTCGAGTTCGCCCAAAATGATGGTGAATTCGTCGCCGCCCAACCTCGCCACGGTGTCCGATTCTCGCACGCAAAGCTGTAGCCGTTGCGCGGTTTCCTTGAGCAATTGGTCGCCGATGTCATGGCCCAACGTGTCGTTCACTTCCTTGAAACGGTCCAGATCGATAAACATCAGTGCGAAGATCTGGCCCATTCGGTGGGCTTTTTTGATTTCCTGTTCCAAACGGTCGCGAAACATCCGGCGATTCGGCAAGCCCGTCAGCGGATCGAAATTGGCTTGCCGCCAGATTTGCTCTTCCGACTGTTTGCGTTGCGTAATGTCGGAAAACAAGGCCACCCGCCGTTGCGGTTGGCCGGCAGCGTCGTAAATCGTGTTGATCGTTAATTCTTCCACGTAAATACTGCCATCCTTACGCCGATTCTTGATTTCGCCATGCCAAGTGCCGGTCGCTTCCAACGCGTGCCACAACGCCACATAAAACCCGGCATCGTGTTGATCCGACTTTAATATCCGCGGATTTCGTCCGACGACTTCGTCGGTTGCGTAACCGGTCATCGCGTTGAAGGCTGGGTTGACGCTGAGAATATTGTTGTCGGCATCAGTGACGACCATCGCCTCGCTGCTGTTCTGATAGACCAGCGCGGCCAGCCGCAAATTCTCCTCGGTCTTGCGGCGCTCGCTGACATCGCGGGCAAAGCCCACGGTTCCCAGCAATTCGCCGCTCTGATCGATGACCGGGGCTTTATAGGTTTCGTACCACTTGCGAAGGCCGCGGTCGATGATCTCTTCCTCGACGACCAGATTGGCGCGGGTCGCCATGACGGTGCGGTCGTCGGCGCGGTAGTGTGCGGCGAGCTCAGGTGGTGCGATATCGAGATCGGATTTCCCGACCAGCTCGTCCGGCGTGCCGGCGCCGAAGATGGCGGAGAATTCCTGATTGACCGCCAAAAACCGACTGTCACGGTCTTTCAGCCAGATTGCGTGGGGAATGTTGTCGAGCAAGGCGCGTTGATAATATTCTTTTTGCCGTAACGCCCTTTCCGCCCGAAGCGTTGCGGTCACATCGCGGAATTGCCAGATGCGGCCAAGGTAAACGCCGGTTTTGTCGCGGATCGGCGCGGTGTGGAATTCCAGTATCGTGTCGTCGAGCAATTCCACTTCGTCGCGGGCGACGGCATCGGGATGAGCCTCAACCAATGCGATGCTCCGGGTCATTTGGTCCGGATTTTTCATCTGTTGCCGCGCCATGTCCAGCTGCGCGGCGATGCAGTCCTGGTTCGCCACCTCCGGCGGCAGGCGCCACATCTCGGCAATCCGACGGTTTTGCTGCACCTTGCGGCCTTCGGCGTCGACGGCGACGATGCCGTCCGGCGTCGATTCCAACACGGCTTCCAGAAAAGCGGTGCGCCATTGCAACTGCTTTTCGAGTCCGCGTACTTCGGTCACGTCGGTGTAACTCCAGACCCGGCCGATAATTCGGTCGCCGATGCGTTGCGGCCGAGAATATCGTTCCAGCAGCCGGCCGTCGAGCAGTTCCAACAGGTTTTCGACTTCCCACTCGGGATGTTCTTGCAATTCGTTGAACTTCGCGAGAGTCAGTTCCGGCTCCTTCAGTTGCTTCAGGATGAATTCCAGCAAGACCTGACCGTGGTCGCCCTCGCGTATCATGCCGGGCGGAATTTGCCACAGCGCCTGAAAACGCTGGTTAAAGCCGCGAATATAGCCGTCCAGGCTGACCACCACGATGCCGGCCGTGGTCGCTTCCAACGTGGCTTGCAGCATCGATAGCGACTCGGCCAGTTGTTGTTGATCCTGCTTGCTTTGGGTAACGTCCTCGTACAACCCCAGTACGCCGATGGTGGCGCCGTCGCCATTGATCAGCGGCATTTTTGATGTGCGCAGCCAGATGGTATCGCCGCTCGGCGTGGTTTGCGGTTCTTCGAAATTCAGCTTCGGCAGGCCGGAAGACATGACCGCCAAATCGTCGTTTTGGTATAACTCCGCTTGGTCGCGCCAAGCCATTTGGGTGTCGTCCTTGCCGATCATCTCCGAGGCGCGCCGCTGGCCGGCGTCGTTGGCGAACAGCGTATTGCAGCCCAGATAGCGCGAGTTTCGGTCTTTCCAGAAGACTCTGACCGGTAAGGTTTCCAGTATCGTTTGCAGCAGCAGATTGGATTCGGTCAGCGCTTTTTCGTAGCGCATCCGGTCGGTGATATCGAAGTAGGTGACAAGATAACCGCCTCGCGGGGAGTCGCTAAGCGCGGTGGTATTGGCAAGGACCGTGCGGGTAGCGCCGTCGCGGCAACGAATATCGACTTTTTTCGGCGCGATATTTTGCTGGTTTTGGCTGTCGCGCAGATGATGCCGCCAAATGGCGAGGATTGAATCCCGGTAATTCGGGTCGGGGTAGGCTAATCGCCACCAGTCGTCACGACAGCGAATATCCTGTTTGGTATAACCAAACGTCGAGGTAAAGGCTGGGTTGAAAAACTCGACATTGCCGTCACTGTCGTACAGGATGTGCGGTACGGCTGAGGCGTCGACGATATGGCGCAGCCGCAGTTCGCTGTCGAGCAATTCGCGGGCGATGCGCCGGCTACTGTGCAAGGTCAGCGCCAAGGCCATGCCGCAGGTGGACAACGCGGCCATGAACAGCCAGAAATTGAACAGATCGCTTTGCTCGAAATCGTGTGAGAATTTTCCGACATGCTGCGCTGCCCCGAGCAAGGCTTGTACGGCGGTGGCGACCATCACCAATACGACCCCGTGCCGCCCAAATCGCATGGCACCCCAAAGCACGCAGAAAAACGGCCAATAGGTGTGAGGCGCGAATTTCAAACGGTCGGTAAACCAGTCGAAAAATAGAATTTGGCCGATCAGGAAGGTGAGGCCGACGAAAGCCACGGTTTCCGGCCAGCGATTGTTTTGAAACCAACGGCTTGGCCAACGCCGCCAGATCAACAAGGCCGGAGTGGCGAAGACGATGCCAAATACATCGGCCATCCACCAGTGCAGCATGGATTCGGTCAACGCTTCAGGGGGCACGTAACCGGTCGCCGAAAGAGCGGCGGGGCCGATCGCCGCGCTGATTGCGGAACAAACCACGCCAACCAGCACCAGCGTCAATAAGTGTTTGGGTTCGGATAGGCTGGCCGAAAAGTGGCGGCTGTTGCCGAGCAAACGCGCCGCGGTTAGCGTTTCCAAGGTATTGCCGGTCGCGATCAATCCCGAAAGCCACGGCGAATCGTTGACCATCAAACCGGCTGCCAGCGCGCCCAGGAAGATGCCGGGCCAAAAACGCAGGCCTTTCAACAGCAATGCCGCCAGTCCCAAGCCGCCGGAAAACCAGACTAGCGTGACGTTGCCACTTGTCGAAAAGTAGCTCAAAGCGATTTTGCCGATGGCCCCGTAAAGCAGGGCCAAGCTAAGAATACCCGGCAAATCTCGCCGGCGGTAGAGCGGAGTAGCCATCAAATCAGGTAATAAAGAAGCGGTAACTGTCGAAAATGAAGCTCGCAAGTCTGTTGCCGGTTTTAATGCCTGGGCCGGGTCACGGTAAACCGGTTCGGGCCTAATGCCGTCGTTTCCCCCGCGCCAAAGCGCGATGCGGGGGAAAACTCAGAGGCCGATCAGCCCGGCGGCGTGCAAACCCAGATAGGTTTTATAGCCGGCGACCGCCGCCAGTATCAGGAAAAACGTACCGCTGAGCTTGTGAAGCAAGCCCAGCGGCATTTTTTGCAGCACGGTGCGCCCGGCGACGACCCCCAGCAACGAGGTCAAGCCCAGCGCCGCCGTCGAGCCCAGCCAAACCGCCGCCGCCGGCGCGCTACTGCTGAAGCCAACTACCGCCAACTGGGTCTTGTCACCGAATTCCGCCACGGTAATCAGCAAAAATGTGGTCAGAAAAATGCCGTGACCGCTTTTTTCGACGATGGCTTCGTCATCGTCCTGGTTGTCGTGGTTGAACACCGCATGCAAGCCGAAACCGGCGAACAACAGCGCGACGCCGGCCGACACCAGGTATTCCGGCAGCCAGTTAGCGATGGCGACGCCAAACACCACCGCCAGCGTATTCAGCAGCGCGAACGCGGCCAAAGCCCCCCACCAGACCGGAGCGGCCCGGTGGCGCGAAGCCAGTGTCATGCACACCAGTTGGCTTTTGTCGCCGATTTCGGCGGCGGCGATCAAGGCCAGGCTGGTGCCGGCCGCGGCCGAAAAGCCGGCTGGGTCGGCGGGCATCAAACGGTTGATAAGTTCGATCAGATGTTCCATCGGCTCGGCGCGCTCAGCTCAGGATTTTGTCCAGCATCATCATGATGATGAAGCCGATCATCAACGAAAACGTGGCGATGCGCGAGCGGCCCTTGGCATGCGTTTCCGGAATGATTTCCTCGCTGATCACGAACAACATCGCCCCCGCCGCAAAGCCCATGGCAATCGGCAGTATTGACGAAAACACCGTCACCATCGTAATGCCCAACAGGCCGCCGACCGGTTCGACCAAGCCGGTCGCGGTGGCGATGCCGACCGCTTTCCATTTGTTGTAGCCCAAGCCGACCAGCGGCAACGCGACGGCCAGACCCTCCGGCAGGTTTTGCAGCGCAATAGCGATAGCCAGGACCAAACCGTTATTCAGATTGCCCGAGCCGAAACTGACGCCCACCGACATGCCTTCCGGAAAGTTGTGGATCGTGATGGCGATGATAAACAGCGAAATTTTTTGCAGCGAGTTCAAACTATCGTCGCTGACCGCATCGAAATGCAGGTGGGGCAGACGCTCGTCGGCAAAATGCAAAAACACCGCGCCCAGCAACATGCCGGCCGCGACGATCCACAAGCCCTTGCCCGGCCAGATCTGATCGCCGAAATCGATGCCTGGTACCAGCAGCGAGAAGGCGGTGGCGGCCAGCATCACCCCGGCGGCGGCGCCGAGCATGCTGTTGAACAGGCGCTCGGAAATGTCCTTGAAAAACAGCGCCGGCAAAGCACCGACGCCGGTCGCCAGCCCCGCCAGAATGCTGGCCATGAAGCCGATCACCACCACGCCGTCGAATATCAGGTACAGGCTGCCGAACACCGCGACTTGCGATAGTAAAAACACACCGGCCAGAACGCCCCAGCGCTGCAGCGTGGGTAGCGTCATGATTTTCAGATATTGTGGATGGGCTTGGAGGCGGAGGTAGTATTCCTCGAGCTTGGCTTGTATGTTTTGCATTTTTTATTATCCGAAGGTGAGGTGTGTAAAGCCGCGATTATACTGAATTAACCGCCGCCGCCGATGTTCGTTGCGCCAGTTGCCGGCGGGCAGTTCGCGGATTTGTCTAGCCACGGGCAAATATGCCGGGGAAGCCGGCGCGATTTCGGTATCATGCGCGCAGCGCGGGGTCGGCGCACTCAACGCACATCGCCGCGAATGCCGACCGCAACCGCCTTTTTTCACGGGAGTTACGATGAGCAAACACAATTTCAGCAAAGGATTTTTTCTAGCTTCAGTGGTCGCGGCTGTCGGCTGCAATGCGCCGCAGCCCTACACCGGGCAAACGTTCGCGCAAACCCCGGTGCGGCCGCTGGTGCCGGCCGCCGGAAACCTGGGCGCCGAGACGGACTTAGTAGGCCTGCTGGTCGGCCAACTGGGGGTTTCCCAGCAACAAGCGCTGGGCGGAGTGGGTTCGATATTTTCGCTGGCGCGACAGCGCTTGAATCCGGGTGATTTTTCGTTGCTTAGCGCCAATGTGCCGGATATGGACCGTTATCTGGGCGCGGTTTCGAGCCAGCCTAGGCTCGGCAATGACGGCGGGTCGTCGCTACTAGGCATGGCCGGCGGCTTGCTGGGTTTGGCCGGGTCGTTCCAGAACCTGGGCATGAACAGCAGCATGATCGGCCAATTCGTACCGGTGGTGTTGCAATACGTGCAAAATCAAGGCGGCGCGACAGCGATGGCCTTGTTGGAGCAAGCCTTGTACCGCTAGTTTCGTAGGGACGGGCCGCCGCTAGGTTTAGCACTTTCCGCTGGCTTAATAACGCGGGGCCGGCGGCGAACAAGCCCGCGACTTGGCTTGGCAGCGGTGTGGTCATCTAACGATTGGGTGGTCGGGTTGAGCCGATGCCGGGAACCGGCTACCGATTTCGTAGCCCAAGCCGTTACAATGTGTCCTTTTGATTGCTGGGTTGAACCATGACTGTCGCACTACCTATCCATGATTACGCCTTGTTGGACGACGCCGAGTGCGCCGAACGTATCGCCGCCGCCAAAGCTCAGTTAAACGGTCGCTGCATCGTGCTGGGCCATCATTATCAGCGTGACGAAGTGTTCCAGCATGCCGACATCTATGGCGACTCGCTGAAACTGTCGCGCGAGGCGGCTCAGTCAGGAGCCGAATTCATCGTATTTTGCGGCGTGCATTTCATGGCCGAGGTCGCCGACATCCTGTCCCGGCCGGAGCAGATCGCGATTTTGCCGGACATGGCCGCCGGCTGCTCGATGGCCGACATGGCCAACAAGCTTAAGGTTCAGCAATGTTGGGACGAATTGGCCAAGATCATCGACGTTGAAAATTCGGTGACGCCGGTCACCTACATCAATTCCGCCGCCGACTTGAAAGCCTTTTGCGGCCAGCACGGCGGTATCGTTTGTACCTCGTCCAACGCCCAAAAAATCCTGAATTGGAGCTTCGAGCGCCGCGAAAAAGTTTTGTTTTTCCCCGACCAGCACCTGGGCCGCAACACCGGTTACCGAATGGGCATCCCGCTGGAGCAGATGGTCACCTGGGATTTCAACCAACCGCAAGGCGGCCTGAGCGAGCAGCAAATCCGCGACGCCAAAATGATTTTGTGGAAGGGTTACTGTTCGGTGCATCAGGCCTTTCAACCCGAGCAAATCGACAACTTCAAGGCCAAATATCCGGAGACCATCGTCATTTCCCACCCGGAAGCTTGCTTCGAAGTGTGCGAAAAATCGGATTACATCGGTTCCACCGAGATGATTCTGAAGATTGTCCGCGAAGCCGAGCCCAATACCCGCTGGCTGGTCGCCACCGAATTGAATCTGGTCAACCGGCTGGCTCAGGAATGCAAGGCCGACGGCAAAAGCGTGCATTTCATGGCGCCGACCTTGAGCATGTGCTCGACCATGTTCCGTACCGATCCGCAGCATTTGTGCTGGGTGTTGGAAAATCTGGCCGCCGGCCATGTCGTCAACCGGGTGTCGGTCCCGGCGGAACAGGCCGCGCTGGCTAAATTGGCGCTGGAAAACATGCTGACGGCGTCTTGAAGACAATCCCCGCCCGCCGTCGCAACACATCGCCGGCAAATTTCAGGCCCGCTCGCGCGGTCGGACAACCGGGAAGGCCCGCTGAGGCGGGCCTTCGTGAAGTTGCGGGATCGAGACCTCGATCAATAGGTATTGATTAACAAGCCCAATCTGAAGTCGGCGCCGGTGTCGCGATTGGCGTAACGTTTGATTTTGATGGTGTAGGTGCCGGAAACCGTCGGCGTGAAATTGACGGTTTCGTAGGCATTGTCCCAGGACCACGAACCACCGACGTAAGCGCCGGTTGGGCCGTAGACCGACAAGTCCAAA
>NZ_JBYMAP010000055.1:0-21344 GCF_057766305.1 Methylomonas sp. BG-2
AACGGTCTTTAGCTAGCGGCGGTTGCGCCGCGCCGGTTTCGTGAATGACAACGGGTTGACCGACACTCAGCGTGCCGGTCCGGTCATGCAACGCATTTTGGCCGAAATAGACTTTGTTGTTCCATTTGCGTAGCCGGTTTAGCGTGGTTAGCGGCTCCTTACCGGCGATGGCTGTTTCCGGATCGATGGTTGGAATGGCGCAGCGGGAGCAAGGCTTGGGCAGGCGGAACACAATATCGTTGATGGCGATACGGCGCCAGGTATCTTCGGCATAACTGTCACAATCGGCGACCACCAAATTCGGCCTGAATCGGCTCATGCTCAACGGCAATTGCATCGCCGCATTCAAGGCACTCAGCGAATTTTCCGAGACCAGTAAAAATGGAAAGCCGTCGGAAAAACCGGTCTGATCAGTATCGAAGGCGTAGTCGGGATCGACTTTGCGGACGTCGTCGTCCGCTTGCCGAACCAATCGGCAATCGCGTTCCAGAAATCGGCTCAACCAGGCGTCCGCGTCAGCCCCGGCGCCTATGCCGGTGCAACGATCGTCCCAAACCGTCACTTCTAGCGCTTCGCCGGGGGCTGCTAGTAGCGGTAGGCTTAGATCGGATTGACCGGGCGCCGATAAAATCAGCGTATCGTTCTCGATACGGGTTTTGATCAAGGCCATTTTCGGCACGCGCCGTTGGCTGAGAAATTGCCGGTCGGTATCGACCAACATCCATTTGCGGTCGTATTGCAAGCCGCGCTGGTCCACCGGCCAGCTCGCCACCTGAAAACCAGCCAGCGATTTGACCGGGAAAACGTGAATTTGACTAAGAACGGGCATAAATGCGATTAGCTAAAATGTAAGTCGGTTTGGGTGTGCAGCAGGTGTTCGGCCAGCGCGGCGTGACGACCGTCGAATTTCAGCCCGTAACGCTGCTTTTTGTGGTCGCAGTGAACTACTCTGGCGACGACATCAAAGCGTTCACCGTCGGGGAACATCAGATACAGGCTGACCTTGCTTTTGCGGCTCAGCTTATCCTGACTGATGACCGCCGCGCCTCGGCTGCTAATGTCGTACAGCGCCACCTGAAACAAACGTGGAAACAGCAAGCTGTGTACCTTGATCGCCGCCCGCAGGTCGGTTCGCCGGTAACGTACCGCCATGCGCTGGTTCGGCTGATCGGCGTCCAAGTTGATCTCCCGGTCCAAATCGTCGTGATCGTGCAATGGGAAGTCTGATTCGGACATGGCACAGGCGCCGGTTTAAGAGGTGGCTAAGTATTGACGGGAAGCCTTGGAAATTCAATAGCGCCTGCTGGATTATTGCTGACGCTACAGCATGAATATTCGCTAAAATCCAGGTTTTGCGAAAACTATTGGAAGGACATGAAGCCATTCTATCGTTGGGCTCGTTGGGGATTGATCGCCGCCTTGCTCGTGGTGCCGGCCATCGTTTCGGCGAAGTCGCCCTCCAAGCCGTCGAAAGCCCCGGCCAAACAGGAGGCCAAGCCGGCACCGGCCGCCGAGCCGGCCAAGCAAATCGTCAAGATCGTTTATTTCAGCCAAGAGGTCGAGGCGCCGCCGGCCTTGTCCAATCTCGACCCCTTCATACAAAACAAAGGCATGGTCGGCGCCGAGTTGGCGATTGCCGACAACAATACCACCGGCCAATTCACCGGCCAGCGCTACGATTTGCAAAAGGTGATCGTACCGGTGGGCGGGGACGCGTTGCAGGCGTTCAATCAGTTGGCCGGCGATGCCGGTTTGGTGGTGTTGAATTTACCGGCCGAGCTGATGCTCAAGTTGGCAGACGCGCCGGCCGCCCAAGGTAAATTGTTGTTCGACGCCAGCACTACCGACGACGAGTTGCGGGCCGGCCAATGTCGGCGCAATCTGTTGCACATGCTGCCGAGCCGGGCGATGCGCGCCGACGCACTGGCCCAGTATCTATTGAAGAAGCGTTGGCAGAAGTGGTTTTTGGTGACCGGCCGCGAACCGGCCGACCAGGCTTACGCGGCGGCGATCAAGCGCGCGGCCAAGCGCTTCGGCTTGAAGCTGGTGGCCGAAAAGGCATGGAGCAACGATTTCGACGCGCGCCGCAGCGCGCAATCCGACGTGCCGGTATTCACCCAGGTCGACGATTACGACGTGCTGGTGGTGGCCGACGAGCAAGGCCTATTCGGCGAATATCTGGATTACCGTACCTGGTTGCCGCGCCCGGTCATCGGCACCCAGGGCTTGGTCGCCACCTCCTGGCATCGGACGCACGAACAATGGGGCGCGGTGCAGTTGCAAAACCGTTTCAAGGACGGCACCGGCCGCTGGATGGAAGAAGCCGACTACGGCGCCTATTTGGCGGTGCGGGCCATCGGCGAGGCGGCGGTGCGCAGCAAATCCAATCAGGTCGGACCGATCCGCGACTACATGCTGTCCGATAAATTCGCATTGCAAGGCTACAAGGGCATGCCGCTGTCGTTCCGAGGCTGGGACGGTCAGTTGCGCCAGCCGATATTGCTGGCGGCCCCGCGCGCGCTGGTATCGGTAGCGCCGATCGAAGGTTTTTTGCATCCGAAAACCGAGCTGGATACCTTGGGTTACGATCAACCCGATTCCGCTTGTCACTTTCAATAATTCGCGAGGGCGGGGCGATGACCAGCAAACGGCGCATGGAATACAGTCAGGTGGCGATTAGCGGCGGGCCGGAAGGGCTGGACCAGATTGCCGAATTGGCCGGCGGCCAAAAGCCGTTCAAAATCCGCAGCAACTACCAGCCGGCCGGCGACCAGCCGACCGCGATCGCTGAATTGGTCGAGGGCTTGAACGACGGCGAACTGCATCAGACCCTGCTGGGCGTAACCGGCTCCGGCAAGACCTTCACGATCGCTAACGTGATCCAGCGTACTCAGCGGCCGGCGATGATCCTGGCGCCGAACAAAACGCTGGCCGCGCAGTTGTACGGCGAGATGAAGGAGTTTTTTCCGGAGAACAGCGTTGAATACTTCGTATCCTATTACGACTATTACCAGCCGGAAGCCTATATTCCGTCGTCGGATACCTTCATCGACAAGGACGCCTCGCTGAACGACCACATCGAGCAAATGCGCTTGTCCGCCACCAAGGCACTGCTGGAACGGCGCGACACGGTGGTGGTCGCCACGGTGTCGGCGATCTACGGCCTGGGCGAGCCGGAGTCGTACTTCAAAATGGTGTTGCATCTGGTGCGCGGCGACATGGTCAAGCAGCGCGACCTGCTGCGCCGGCTCACCGAAATGCAATACACCCGCAACGACACCGAACTGCGCCGCGGTACCTACCGGGTGAGGGGCGAGGTCATCGACGTGTTTCCGGCCGAGTCCGAGGAACACGCGCTGCGCATCGAATTATTCGACGACGAAGTGGAACGGATGTCGATGTTCGATCCGCTAACCGGCGAAGTCGTGCAACGGGTGACGCGCTATACGATTTATCCGAAAAACCATTACGTGACGCCGCGCGACCAGTTGCTCAGCGCCGTCGAGAAAATCAAGGTTGAACTAGCCGAACGGCTGGAGCAGTTGCGCGACAACCATAAACTGGTCGAAGCGCAGCGCTTGGAGCAACGTACCCTGTTCGACATCGAGATGATTCTGGAAGTCGGCTATTGCTCCGGCATCGAGAACTACTCGCGGCATCTGTCGGATCGCAATTCCGGCGAATCGCCGCCGACCATGTTCGATTATCTGCCGAGCGATGCGTTGGTGATCATCGACGAAAGTCACGTCACGGTGCCGCAGATCGGCGCGATGTATAAAGGCGACCGTTCGCGCAAGGAAACCCTGGTCGAATACGGCTTTCGGCTGCCGTCGGCACTGGATAACCGGCCGCTGATGTTCGACGAGTTCGAGCGCATCTGCGGCCAGCGCATCTACGTGTCGGCCACGCCGGGCGGGTACGAGAAAGAGCATTCCGGCGCGGTGGTCGAACAAGTGGTCAGGCCGACCGGCCTGGTCGATCCCCTGGTCGAAGTCCGGCCGGCCACGACTCAAGTCGACGACTTGCTGTCCGAAATCAATCTGCGCATTGCCGTTCGGGAGCGAGTGCTGGTGACGACGCTGACCAAGCGCATGTCCGAGGATTTGACCGACTACTTGCTGGAACACGGTATCAAGGTGCGTTATCTGCACTCGGATATCGAGACCGTCGAGCGGGTGGAAATCATCCGCGACCTGCGCCTGGGTGTGTTCGACGTGCTGGTCGGCATCAACCTGTTGCGGGAAGGGCTGGATATTCCGGAAGTGTCGCTGGTGGCGATATTGGACGCCGACAAGGAAGGCTTTTTAAGGTCGCTGACCTCGCTGATCCAAACCATAGGCCGCGCCGCCCGCAACGCCAACGGCAAGGTGATACTGTACGGCGACAAAATCACTCGCTCGATGCAGCAAGCCATCGACGAAACCGAACGCCGCCGCGACAAACAGATCGCATTCAACGCCGAACATGGCATCCAGCCGCGCACCGTATTCAAATCGGTCACCGACATTCTGGAACTGTCTATCCCCGGCGCCGGCGGCTCGATCAGCCACGCCCGAGCCAAGGCCGCCGAACCGGCCGGCGAATACCAGTCGCTGACGCCCAAGCAGGCCGCCAAGACCCTGAAGCAACTGGAAGAAAAAATGTTCCAGCACGCTAAAAATCTGGAATTCGAGGACGCCGCGCGCGTCCGCGATCAACTGCGCCTGCTGCAGGCGGAAATGACCATTTAGCGTAGTGCCGCCGCGCCGGCGGCGAATTCGTGGGCGCCGACATCGAGGTTTCCGGCCCGCGGCCGCCGGGTCAGGCCGGCCGGATGGCGATATTCGAAGGTCGGCACTAACGAATAACCATTCGGGGCGACGCCCGGCGCCGCACCCTGGTCGATCGCGGCGGCACCGGCGGTGAGGCGCAGGTCTAAGCCTTGGCGGTCGGCGAATTTCTCGTGCTGGGCCACGATGTTGTGGCGCCGGATGTCGGTATCCAATCCAGTCAATCCGCCTACCATCAAATTATTCACCAGTACGGCCGGCGTATTGCCGTGGTTGTTGAGAAACTGGCCGTCCGGCCTATCGTCGATCAGCGTGTTATTGACCAAATACAGAGTTTGATCGGCTAGCGTTTGGTTATGCTCGGCGGCAAACGCCAGCATGGCCCGGTTTTCCGATTGCGGACCTTGCCGCAGTTCGTTGCCGATCAAATACGCCTGTCCGCCGTCGGGCAGATCCACCAGATAGCTCGAGGCGCGGTCTTCGTCGCTGATGCGGTTGTACAGTAGATAGTTTTCGCGGGCCCTGGATTTGACGTTGTGGCCGGTTTCGGCGTCGTGCACGTAACAGTGGCTGAGCGTGAAGCGCTTGACGGCGCCGATGTAGATGTTGTGGCCCAGCTTGCCGTATCGCCGATAATCGACGGTGTTGTCGTTGAATTCGGAGCCTTCGATGACGATTTCGCTACCGGGATTGGGGCCGGTCAGAATGCCCATCTGGTTGTCGTGAAAATGACTGTTGCGAATGGTCAGATTGGTGCCCTCGAAGCGGATGCCGGCGCCGTTTAGCGCGTCGGCTCGCGCGTTCGAGAATTCGATGGCATCTATCGTGACGTCGTTGCCTTTGACGACCCAAATGGCCTTGCCTTCGGCGTTGTTTCCCTGTGCGTCCAAATGGGCGCGGCCGTTGATTCCGCGTAGCGTCAGGCCGTGCTGCGGCCAACTGGCCACGTCGCCGGCGTAGCGGCCGGCGTCGATTTCGACGGTATCGAAATCGCGCGCGACTTGGGCCGCCTGACTGGGGAACTTAAATTCGCGGGTTGGTCCGACTCGCCATGTCGCCGCGTGGCCGGCACCGGCCAGCAGCATCAAATAGCAGGCGAGGCGGCGCCCTGTCGATGTCGGCATCATGGCGGGCGCGAGGTTTACGGTAGGGTATACCCGACCTTCAGCGTCACTTGCCAGTGCGCGACCTTGCCGTTGTCGATGTGGCCGCGGGTTTCGACCACTTCGAACCAGCGCAAGGTCTTGATAGTTTCGCCGGCTTTGGCAACCGCGTTTTCGATGGCGTTTTCGATGCTGACGGTAGATGAGCCCGTCAGCTCGATTTTTTGATACACGTGGTCAGGCATGGCGTTCTCCCCGAGCTTGAAACAAAGCTTGAAAGCGGCGGGCGGCGGTCAGCGCTTCGGTGTCGAACAGGCCGCCGATCACCGCCAGCAAGTCTGCGCCGGCCGCCAGCAACTGTCCAGCATTATCGGGCAGGATGCCGCCGATCGCGACGATCGGCAGGTGTAGCGTTTGTTTGGCCAGCGATAGCGTGGCGGTCTCGGCTGGTGCCGCCAGCGGTTTGGAGCCGGACGGAAAGAAGCGGCCGAAGGCGACGTAATCGGCGCCGGCGCTTTCCGCCCGTATCGCGCGGTCCAAGTCGTTGTAGCAGGACACGCCGATGATCGCCCGGCTGCCGAGCGCGGTTCTGGCGGCGGCGATGTCGCCGTCGTCGCGGCCCAGATGCACGCCGTCGGCACCGATTTCGGCCGCCAGCTCGACGCTGTCGTTAATCAGCAGCGGGACGTGATAGGCATGGCAAACGGCGAGCAGTTCGCGGGCCAGTCGGGCGGCGTCCAGCGGTTGTTTGTCGCGGTATTGCACGACAACCGCGCCGCCTTGCAGGGCCGCTTCGACCTCGGCAAGGACTTGGGCGATGGATTTGCCCTCGGTTTGGGTGATCGCGTACAGGCCGCGCCGGGGAAACGTCAGGAATCCAGCCAAAACCAACGCTCCGGATTGTGCTGCCCTTGGCCGGGGCGGTAAGCGGCTTGCAGGCTTTGCCAAGTGAATTCCTGGGCTTCGTTGATGGCGCTGAACAAATCCAAGCCTTGCGCCAATAGCGCGGCGACGGCGCTTGCCAAGGTACAGCCCGAGCCGTGGTAGTGGTAGGGCAGGCGCTCCCAGTGAAAGGTCTCGTCCAGCTCGTCCGGGCCGAACAGCCGGTTGCGGACTAACGCGGAATCCTCGTGGGTGCCGGTGATCAAGACGTGTTCGGCGCCGAATTGCCGCAGTTTGGCGCCGCAGGTGGCCAAATCGTCAAGACCGGTCAAGCGGCGGGCTTCGATGCTGTTGGGTGTTGCCAGCGTCGATAAAGGCAGCAAATGTTCGACGATGGCGGCGATCAGTTCCGTGCCGGCCAGATCGGTGCCGCCGCCGGCGGCCAGCACCGGATCGAGAACGACCGGCACCTTGCGGGCTTGGCGGATGACGTCGGCGACCGCGACGGCGATTTCGGCCGAACCGAGCAGGCCGATCTTGATCGCGGCGACCTGAAAATCGTCCAGTAGGGTTTGCGCTTGGCTGATGATGTCCCGCGGCCGTTGCGGCAAGACATTTCTGACGTTGCGGCTGTCCTGTTCGGTCAAAGCGGTGATGATGCTGGCAGCGTGGCAGCGGTGGCTGACGATGGTTTCGATGTCGGCTTGCACGCCGGCACCGCCGCTGGGATCGTGGCCGGAAAAACACAACACGATGGGGCGGCTCATTCCATGTCTCCGTTTAACAGTTGCAGAAATTCCGCTTCGTTGATGACGGTCACGCCCTTGTCGCGGGCGGCGGCGGTTTTGTTGGCGCCGACGTTATCGCCGGCCACCAGATAGTCGGTTTTGGCGGATACCGAACTGCCGACCTTGGCGCCCTTGGCCTTGGCTTGCTTGGCGAGGTCGTCGCGGCTGCCGCTGTGCAGGGTGCCGGTGAAGACCAGGGTCTTGCCGGCTAACGGGTGAGCGGACGCATCGGCTTGGCGCTGGCTGGCTTGCAGATTAAAGCCCAGTGCCGTCAGCGTATCGAATAAGGGTTTGATATTGGCGAAGCCTTCGCGGATGACCGCGGCGGTTTTTTCGGCGAAACCCTCGATGGCGACGATGTCGGCTTCGGCCAACTCGAAAATCTGGTTAAGCGAATAGTGAGCCAGCAGCCGTTCGCAATTGCCCAAACCCATTCGAAACACCCCGAATGCGGCCAGAAAACGCCAGTCCTCGACCGCTTCGCTACGACTGCGCAACAGTTGTTCGATCAGGTTTTGCGACTGTTTCGGGCCGAAGCCCATGGCTTCGAATTGCTCGGTAGTCAGCGCATAGATTTCGTCGACGCGGCGGATGCGATTTTCGTAAAGCTTTTTGATGGTCGCGGCGCCGAAGCCGTCGTTGTTTTTCAGAACCCGGAAAAAATGCTCCATGCTGTTGCTGATCTGGGCCGGACAACCGAGGTTATTGGGACAGATCAGGTAATCGTTATCCCAAATCAGCGCGTGACCGCAACTGGGGCATTGCGTCGGCAGGTTCGGCTCCGCCGGATGAATGACGGCTTCGATTTTGGGAATGACTTCGCCGGAACGGGCCAGCCGGATCAGCGCGCCGGGGCCAATACCCTTGTCGAGCACCATTTTGTAATGGTGAGCGGTGGCGCGGGAGAGCAGGGCGCCGCTCAGGCGGGTCGGTTCCAGTTCCGCGACCGGGGTGATCCGGCCGGAACGCGAGGTTTGCGGGGTTACGCTGACGACTTTGACTTCGGCGGTGGCCAGATTTTCCTTGTAGGCGATTTGCCAGCGGTGGTGATGGCGGGTGGCGCCGAGGAAGGCTTTCAGTGCGTCGTCGGTGATTTCGAGGATGACGCCGTCCACGTCGTAGTCGACCTTGTGCCAGATGTCTTGCACGATCGCGTCGAAATCGGCGATCAGTTCGCTCCACGGTCCGGCCCAATGGGGCAGCAAGGCAAACGGAAAAAACACCGCCGCGTGGTCGGCAATGGCTTTTACGGCGTGTTCTTCCAGCTCTTTTTCCTTGATGACGCTGGCTTGGAAGTTGCGCGGATTGTCGAAGTAATCGGCCAGATTCTCGTCGAAATAGCGGCGGCCGACGACGATTTCGCCGGCACCCAAGCCGCGCGCGCCGTGCCCGGCAACTTGCAACCCGCGCTCGAACACCCGGGTAATGTCCTGGCCCTTGCGGCCGTCGCCCCGGGTATACAGCAGTTGGCCGTCGTCGTAGGCGGCGTAGCCGTCCAATTTGGGTGTCACCTTGAAGGTCAGCGCGCTAAAGTCTTTGCCGGTGTCGGTGGCGGCCTTTTCGATCCGTGCCGCCCAGCGTTCAATGTCTTCGCGGCTGTAGGCCTTGTCGGTGGACAGCATCACCACCGGTAAATCGACGGTCTTGCCGGCAAATGCCGGCTCGGGCTCGACTTCATGAAGCAGAGGATGCTCGGGCTGGCGCCGTTTTAATTCGGTCAGATACACGAAATCGTAATCGGCGTCGGCGACGACGGGGTCGCCGGCCCGGTAGAGCGCGTTGGCGATCTTAAGCGCGGCAATTAAATCTTCGTCGCTGGCGGCGTTTACCGCCGAGGTATCGGCAAGTAGCCCTTCGACGCGAGTGAATTGGTCGGCGCTGATCGTTAAGCTGGTTAGATCGAGAATTTGTCGTTGACTATCGGAGAGCATGGTACCGGCGGGTTTAAGGTCAAGCCGGAATTATAAAAGATAAGCGCATGAACCAGAGCCGGCGCATAAAAAAAGGGCGGGAGTTTTTAAGGTTCCCGCCCAGGCATCTATCTTTCAAGAGGATCATGTCAACGGTAGGAAAGCGTGTGACATGGGCGTATCGTATCGATTTTCCTCGGGTCTACGTTGATCTGGGTCAATGTTTGCCGGCTTTTCCCGCGATTGTAGTTATTGGGGCCGACAACTGCGACACAGTCCATGAATTTCGATGGTTTTGCGCTGGGGGGAAAAGCCGGCGGCCCGCAGTTCCTCGCTCAAGGACTGGATCACGCTCGGCGCGCCGCGTTCTTCGACGGTATGGCAGGCGGTGCAGATCAATAGCAACTGATCGTGCTGGGTGCCGGAACGGTGGCAGCCAACGAACGCGTTAAGGCTTTCGACTCTGTGAATCAAACCTTGCTCCAATAAAAAGTCCAGGGCGCGGTAAACGGTGGAGGGCTTGGCGGCATCGTTGACCGGTCGAAGTTGGTCGAGCAGGTCGTAGGCTTTGACGGCTTTGTGGCTGTTCCAGATCAGTTCCAGGACTTTGTGGCGGATTGGCGTCAGTTGCACGCCGCGTGACAAGCAAAGTTGTTCGGCTAAACTGATGGCGTTGCGGATGCACAGATTGTGGTCGTGTTCAGGTTCTGGCCCATGTTCTGAATCGAATTCGGTCATCGGTAAAGGGTGAAAGGTTTCATTCATTTGCTACAAATATTCCGTTATAGTGCCAGCATCATCCGCCTAATTCAATTCGGCCGAACCGCGACAGCTTTTGCTGGTATTCGCCATGTCTCCATAGTATGGTTGTTTGACAGGCGCGCGACGAACTTTCACGATTAGACAGGTAGTAATTTCGAGGCAATCAATTAATGAGAAGGATCACGTTCCTGGTTTACGCAGTGTTGTGGATGATGCTGATCAGCCTAAGCTACTACCAGCAGCTTAAGGATACGAAACGCTATGCCGAGGACATTGCTATTCGCCAGGCCGCAATGTTTTTTGATCACATTGTGTTGATTCGGCAATGGAACAGTTCGCACGGCGGGGTGTACGCCGTTGACGACGGTCAAATCCGCGCGGAAATAACCGGCGCGCCATTGCTGGAAACCAAGGATGGCCGCCGTCTGGCCTGGATAGGTCCCACCCAAATGGCGCGCGAATTGGCGGATGCCGCCAAGAGCAAGACCGTGATTCGTTTTCATGTCGCCAGCATTCGGCCCTCGTCGCCGGACAACAAGGCCGACGATTGGGAATTGCGAGCCTTGCTGGCCTTTAGAAATGGCGAGACCAGCGTCAGGGGAATCGCGGTACTGGATAATCAGCCGTACTATCGCTATATCGCGCCGCTACCCGCGGCCGAAAATTGCCCGACTTGCGTAGGCCTTGACGACGATGGCGGCGGCGCAATCAGCGTCAGTATCCCGGTCGCCAGTATCGATGCGTTTATCAGCGAACGTTTACGTCAATTAGGCGTCACGCACGGAATTATCGCCAGCGTGGGCGTTATCGTGCTGCTGCTGTCCTACCTTGCGCAAGTTCGACTCAGCAAGCGCCTGGACAAAGCGAAAAGCCGTTTGCAATTGGCCTATTTGGATTCGTTAACACTATTGCCCAACCGCCGATATTACGACGCTTTCGTCAAACGGGAGTGGAAACGGGCGATGCGGCATCAATATCCGATCTCGATGATCATGATCGATATCGATTATTTCAAAGCCTACAACGATAGCCTCGGGCATCCCGAAGGCGATCAATGTTTACGCCAAGTCGCGCGGACCTTGAAGCGTTTTTTTCGCCGGCCAGGCGATTTGATTGCCCGTTACGGCGGCGAGGAGTTTTGCGTGGTGGCTGCTTGCGACGCCAATCAAATCTTGGCGTTGGCGGAAATTCTGAGAAAGGCTATCGAGAATATGCGATTACCACATCCGAATTCCAAGATATCCGAGTTCGTGACGATTAGCTTGGGAGTATCGACGATCGTGCCGGGCGAGCATCAGGAGTTTGAACAGTTATTGCACTCCGCCGACCAAGCCTTATACAACGCCAAGGCATCGGGACGTAACCGCGTCGGACGCTAGCGAGCGCGACCTCGGCCGGCGTGAGCCGGCCGAAAGCGTGTTAACCGGCGGACTCTTCCAACAATTTGGCGTGAGCCGCCGCCAAGCGGGCGATCGGAATTCTGGGTGCGGAGCAAGACACGTAATTCAAACCGATGCTATGACAGAAGCGAATCGAGCGCGGGTGGCCGCCATGCTCGCCGCAGATGCCGATTTTCAAATCCGGGCGCTGTTTACGGCCCAATTCCACGGCCATTTTCATCAGCCGGCCGACGCCTTCCACATCCAATGTTTCGAACGGATTGTCCTGCAATAGCCCGGATTCTTCGTACAAGGGTAAAAATTTGTTCTCGGCGTCTTCCCGCGAAAACGAGAACGTGGCCTGGGTTAGGTCGTTGGTACCAAATGAAAAGAAAGCGGCGGTATTCGCCAGCCGGTCGGCGCGGGTGCAGGCGCGGACGGTTTCAATCATCGTGCCGAATTTGAAGTTGAGCTTCAGCTTGTATTGGCTTTCCACTTCGGCCTGAATTTCGTCCACGAATTGCCTAACCTTGATCAGTTCTTGCGCGGTGATCACTTGAGGAACCATGATTTCCGGCTCGACCGGGATCTTCTGTTTGACGCAGCGCGCCGCGGCTTCCAGAATCGAGCGAATTTGCATCCGGTAAATTTCCGGATAACTCATGCCCAGCCGAACGCCGCGATGGCCCAGCATCGGGTTGACTTCGTAAAGCTCGAGCACCTTGTTTAACATCATCTGCTTTTTCGCCAGCGCGTCGATAACCACTTCTTCATTCAGTTGGTTGAACGGCGCCGGCAATTCGTGCGGCCGGGCCAAGGTTTCCAGCGTGACCCGCTGGCCCTTGACGATGGTTAGATAGTGTTTGAGCGCGTCGATCTCGTCCAGCAGTTGATGCTCGTTCGGCAGAAATTCGTGCATCGGCGGATCGAGCAGGCGAACCGTGACCGGGTGCGGCGACATGGCTTCGAACAGTTGTTGGAAGTCGTCGCGCTGAATCGGGAAAAGTTTAGCCAGTGCCGCTTCGCGTTCCTCGGTGTTTTGGGCCAGGATCATATCGACGACCAACGGTAAGCGATCGGCGGCGTTGAACATGCGTTCGGTCCGGCAAAGGCCGACGCCCTTGGCGCCGTAACTGGCGGCCAGACGCGCGGTTTCCGGGGTGTCAACGTTGGCGTGTACCCTTAATTCGGCGATGCTATCGGCCCAACTCAATAATGTTTTCAGTTCCTCGGAAAAGGAAGGTGGAATGGTTGGAATTCGACCGAGATAGATATTGCCGTTGCTGCCGTCTATCGTGATCAAATCGCCTTCCTTGATTAAGATGTCGCCGACCATCGCGATGCGAGCCCGGACATCGACCTTGATGTCCTCGGCACCGGCCACGCAGGCCTTGCCCATGCCTCTGGCGACCACCGCCGCGTGCGAGGTTTTGCCGCCGCGACTGGTCAGTACGCCTTGCGCGGCGAAAAAGCCGTGAATGTCTTCCGGTTTGGTTTCCTCTCTAACCAGAATCAGCTCTTCGCCGGTCTTGCCCAAGCGCACGGCCGTGTCGGCATCGAACACGCATTTGCCGCAGGCGGCACCTGGCGAGGCCGGCAGGCCTTGAGCGATCGGCTGATTGTGGTGGTTTCGCGCCAGTTGCGGCAGCAGCAGTTGTTCCAATAGTTCGGGATTGATGCGCAGCAGTGCGCGTTCCTTGCCAATTAAACCCTCCTTGACCATGTCGATCGAGCTTTTAACCATCGCCGCCGCGTTCATTTTGCCGTTGCGGGTTTGCAAGCAATACAGCACGCCGCGTTCGATGGTGTACTCGTAATCCTGGACTTCGCGGTAGTGCGCTTCCAGTTTATTGCGCAGCTCCACCAGTTGCCGATATTGCTCAGGCATTTCCTGCGCCATTTCCTGCACCGGCTTGGGGGTGCGGATACCGGCGACCACGTCTTCGCCTTGAGCGTTGACTAAGTACTCACCATACATTTCGTTGGCGCCGGTGCCTGGATTTCGAGTAAAGCCGACGCCGGTCGCGCAATCGTCGCCCATGTTGCCGAACACCATGGTGACAATGTTGACCGCTGTTCCATTGGCGACATCGGGCGTGATGTGGAATTCTCTTCGATAGTCGACGGCACGCTTGCCGAGCCAGGAGTTGAAGACCGCCTTTATCGCAATTTCCAGCTGTTCGTAAACATCTTCCGGAAACGGTTTGCCGGTTTCCTCGTGAACCACTTTTAGAAACCGGTTACTGATTTCTTGAAGCTGTTCGCTGTTCAGTGCGACATCGGCCTTGATACCGGCCGCGCGCTTGACTTCGTTGAAATGCGCGTCGAATTTCTCGTCCTCGATACCGAGAGCGACCTTACCGAACAATTGAATGAAGCGGCGATAGGCGTCATAAGCAAAACGCGGATCGTCGGTCATCTCGATCAAGCCGGTCAGCGTTTGCTTGTTCAATCCGAGATTCAAGATGGTGTCCATCATGCCCGGCATCGAAATCGCCGAGCCAGAGCGCACCGAGACTAATAGCGGGTCGCTGGCGCCGCCGAATGTTTTGCCGGTTGCTTGTTCGATGTCGGCAATCTGTGCGCGGACTTCGTCCAACAAACCGGCCGGCAACTGCTTGTTTTCCAGGTACAGCAGACAGGTTTGAGTGGTAATGACGAATCCGGGCGGCACGTTGAGGCCTAACTGAGTCATTTCGCAAAGATTGGCGCCTTTACCGCCCAGCAGCGCCTTGTTTTTGCCGTCGCCTGAATTGAATGAAAAACTGTATTGCGGATTCATGGTGTCCTGTTCGGTAGGCAAGAGGTTGGTTCATCGCCAAACGGCCACGGATAGCAAGGCCGAGGCTGGGCTTGGCGAAGTTTAGGATAGCGGTTTTTACCGGGTTTTGTAGGCTTTTACAAGCGACTGGATCGTGCTTGCGGCATGGCGGCCGGTTGATCGCCGCTCCGAGGCAATTTCGGCCACCAATCTGGAATCGGGCGCTCGGTCGATTTGCCAATCGGTTGCCGACCGCGAGGGTTCGCCGCCGGCGGTGGCGATTACTCGTGTCCCGCCGCAAAGGTTAAGGTTTGGTCGATTCGCTTGGCTGTGTGATAATCCAAACCCATCAGCCAACTTTCGCGATCGAAAACTGAGGAAACCATGGCAAACGACACTTTGCTGGTCAGGCATACCGGCACCGGAAGGGAAGTGGAGTATCCATTGTTGCGGGGAACGATGGGTGCGGATTCGGTCGATATTCGGGCATTGCCGCGAGATTTGGGCTGTTTTACCTACGATCCGGGGTTTATCGCGACATCCAGTTGCAAGAGTAAAATCACCTATATCGACGGTGAAAACGGCATTTTGTTATACCGCGGTTATCCGATAGAACAGTTGGCCGAGCATTGCGAATTCACCGAAGTCGCTTTTTTGTTGATGAATGGCGAACTACCGAATCAGACCGAGCTTCGCGATTTCAACGAAGAGATTAGTGATAGAGCCATCATCCACGAGTCTCTGCGCAAGTTTTTCGACGGTTTTCATTACGACGCGCATCCCATGTCGATGTTGGTCGGCGTGGTAGGGTCGTTGTCGGCGTTTTATCACAGTGAGCTGAACATCAAGGATCCCTCGCACCGCAAGGTTTGCGCGGCCAGATTAATCGGCAAAATGCCGACAATTGCCGCAGCGTCATATCGCCACTCGGTGGGGCGTCCCTTCGTTTATCCTCGAATCGACTTGAGCTACTGCGAGAATTTCCTAAACATGATGTTTTCGCGTTCCTCGCAAAACTACATCGACCAAGATCATTACATCGACCCGTACTTGGTCAAGGCACTGAATCTGTTGTTTATCCTGCATGCCGACCACGAGCAGAATGCCAGTACCTCCACGGTACGATTGGCCGGCAGCACCGGCGCCAATCCATACGCTTGCATCGCGGCCGGTATCGCGGCGCTTTGGGGACCGGCCCACGGCGGCGCGAACGAGGCGGTGCTTACGATGTTGGCGCAAATTGGCAGCGCCGAGAATGTTCCAAAATTCATTGCCAAGGCTAAGGATCATGACGATCCCTTCCGTCTAATGGGATTCGGACATCGGGTTTACAAAAATTTCGACCCACGCGCGACGATAATTCGCAAGACCTGCCACGACGTTTTGGCCCGCACCCAAAAAAGTGATCCGCTGTTTGATTTGGCCTTGGCATTGGAAGAGCAAGCCTTGAACGACGATTACTTTATCGAGAAAAAACTCTATCCCAATGTGGATTTCTATTCGGGCATTATTTATAAAGCGTTAAATATCCCGGTCGATATGTTTACCGTAATGTTTGCCATTGCTAGGACCGCCGGCTGGGTCGCGCATTGGTTGGAGATGATGGAAGAACCGGCGCTACCGATCGGTCGACCGCGGCAGCTCTATATTGGCCCGGCCCGCCGAGATTTTCTGCCCAAGGGCCAACGTTCAGGCGACACCCGTGTCTGCAACGGATAAGCCGGAAGCACCGAGACCGGATCAGGCTAGTCAGGCCTCCCGGCCAGCCGCGCCCCTGCAGAAACCAGGCGAGCGACGGGAAATCGGCGGTCCCCAAGGGCCCGAGCCGACTCGGTATGGCGACTGGGAACGCAAGGGCCGTTGCGTGGATTTTTAACCGATACGCCAAGCTTAACGAGGTCACTCATGGCAGCTCACAACCGGCCCTTGTCGCCGCATTTGCAAGTTTACCGTTTGCCGATTACCGGTTTGATTTCGATCACGCATCGAATTACCGGTGTATTGTTGTCGGTGGCCTTGCTGTTCGCGGTCGTTGCGTTATTTGCGATTGCCGCCGGCCCCGAAAAATACGCCAGTTTTCAAGCATGCCTAGCTTGGCCGCCATCGCGGCTGGTTTATTGGGGCATTATTTTCGCGCTGTATTTTCACCTGTGCCACGGCGTTCGGCACTTGATATGGGATGTCGGAAAAACCTTCGAAAAAGCGGCGTTGACCCGTTACGCGGTATTCGAGCTAGGTGGCGCCGTCTTGCTATTCTTGTTCACTTTTATTTCTTAACTTGACGAGTACCAAATGGCACAGTCTCTAAGGAACGCTGCCGCCGACTCGGCGGCAAAAGGACATCCGGTTCGTCACTGGTTGCATCAGCGCCTGACCGCGCTGTTGCTGATACCGTTGACGGTTTGGTTATTGCTCTGGTTCGACAAGTTGCTGCATGCGCCGCATGTTGAAACCAAAGCTTGGCTGGTGCAACCGCTGAATGGATTGGCGGTGTCGCTGTGGATGCTGCTGACGATATACCATGCCGCACTGGGTTTACAGGTGGTGTTGGAGGATTACGTGTCGAATCCGAAGCTGCGCCTAATCGCGATCGGTGCTGTCCATGGGGTATTCGGCATTTTGGGATTGTTGGCGTTGGCCGCGATGGCCATGATTTGGACGGGAAACTGATTAATGGCTGCGGCTTACGAAATTATCGAGCATCAACACGACGTGGTCGTGGTGGGCGCCGGCGGCGCCGGTTTGCGGGCGACATTTGGCATGGTCGAAAAAGGCTTGAAGACGGCATGCATTACGAAGGTGTTTCCGACGCGCAGCCATACCGTGGCCGCCCAAGGCGGCATCAGTGCCGCGCTCGGCAATATGGGCGAGGACGACTGGCGCTTCCATATGTACGATACCGTGAAAGGTTCGGATTGGCTGGGCGATCAGGATGCGATCGAGTATATGTGCCGGGAAGCGATTCCGGCCGTCATCGAACTGGAACGCTACGGCGTGCCGTTTTCCCGGACTGCGGACGGCAAGATTTATCAACGGGCGTTTGGCGGTATGTCGATCAATTACGGTAAGGGCCAAGCGCAGCGCACTTGCGCAGCCGCCGATGTCACCGGCCACGCGATCTTGCATACCTTGTATCAGCAAGCGTTGAAGCACAAGGCGGAATTCTTCGTCGAATACATCGCGCTGGACTTGATCATGGAGGACGGCGAGTGTCGCGGCGTGTTGGCTTGGTGCCTGGACGACGGTACGATTCATTTGTTTCGGGGCCATCAAACGGTACTGGCCACCGGCGGTTACGGTCGGGCCTATTTTTCCTGCACCTCCGCGCACACCGTAACCGGCGACGGTAACGGCATGGTGTTGCGAGCCGGATTGCCGCTGCAGGACATGGAGTTCGTCCAGTTTCATCCGACCGGCATATACGGCGCAGGTTGCTTGATTACCGAGGGCGCGCGCGGCGAGGGCGGTTATTTGACCAACTCGGAGGGCGAGCGCTTCATGCCGCGCTACGCGCCGCAAGCGCACGATCTGGCCTCCCGAGACGTCGTCAGTCGGGCGATTACCGTCGAAATCAATGCCGGTCGCGGCGTGGGACCGAAAAAGGACCATGTTCATCTTCACTTGGAGCATCTCGATCCGGCCGTCGTCCACGAGCGATTGCCCGGCATCGCCGAGCTTTCCCGGATATTCGCCGGAGTGGATGTGACTAAACAGCCGATTCCAGTGTTGCCGACCGTACATTACAACATGGGCGGCATTCCGACCAACTATCGGGCCGAAGTGGTGACGTTGAAGGATGGCGACCCGGATTCCGTCGTTCCCGGTTTAATGGCGATCGGCGAGACCGCTTGCGTGTCGGTACACGGTGCCAATCGTCTGGGCTCCAATTCGCTGTTGGATTTGGTGGTGTTCGGTCGAGCGGCGGCCATCCGCTGCACCGAATTGATTAAGCCGGGCATGCCGCTGCAGCCGTTGGCGAAAGACGCTTGCGAAGCCGCGCTGGCGCGATTCGACCGAATTCGTCACGGCAACGGTAGCCGGACGACCGCGGAGATCCGCATGGACATGCAAACCACGATGCAGTCCAAGGCGGCGGTGTTTCGTACTCAAACCACGCTCGATGAAGGTATCACGGCGATGGCGGAAATTTCCGAGTCGTTCGCGGACGTCAAACTCGGCGATCGTTCGTTGATTTGGAATACCGATCTGGTCGAAACCCTCGAGCTCGACAATTTATTGGGACAAGCTCAAGTTACGATGAATGCCGCTGGTAACCGTCGGGAAAGCCGCGGTGGTCACGCTCGGGAAGACTATCCACAGCGGGATGACGAAAATTGGTTGAAACACACGTTGACTTGGCGGGAAAACAATCGCGTCAAAATCGACTATCGACCGGTGCATCTGTACACGCTGACCGACGAAGTCGAAGTCGTCGCGCCGAAAGAGAGGGTTTATTAATGGTTGAGTTTGCGCTACCGAAAAATTCCCGGCCGATGCCCGGCAAGCACTTTCCGGCGCCTGGAGCAACGCACGTTCGGGTGTTCGAAGTTTATCGCTGGGACCCGGACAGCGGCGAAAATCCACGTATCGATCGCTATGAAATCGACATGGATCAATGCGGGCCGATGGTGCTGGACGCCATCTTGAAAATCAAGAACGAGATCGACTCGACGCTGGCCTTTCGCCGCTCCTGTCGGGAAGGGGTCTGCGGTTCTTGTGCTATGAATATTAACGGCGGAAACACCTTGGCCTGTACCAAGGCCATCGCCGACTATTCCGGGACCATCAAGATCTTTCCGTTGCCGCACATGGCCGTGGTCAAGGACTTGGTGGCCGATATGACCCACTTCTTCGAACAATATGCTTCCATCAACCCTTGGTTGACTAACAGCGCGGAAGCGCCGGTTGACCATGAGCGCCTGCAAAGCCGTGACGATCGGGCCAAGTTGGACGGTCTTTACGAATGCGTGCTGTGCGCCTGTTGTTCAACCAGTTGCCCGAGCTATTGGTGGAACAGCGACCGTTACCTGGGGCCGGCGATACTGCTTCAAGCCTACCGTTGGCTGGCGGATAGCCGCGACGATAGCGACGCGGAGCGCTTGGCGCAACTCGACGACGCGTTTAAGGTATATCGGTGTCACACCATCATGAATTGCACCGATACCTGTCCGAAAGGTTTGAATCCGGCGCAAGCGATTGCCGAAATTAAAAAACTGTTGGTAACGCGCGAACGTTAGATGAGCGAAATCGATAAGCTGCGTTGGCGGTGTCGACGCGGGACGTTGGAACTGGATTTACTATTAGCGCGTTATCTGGAGTTTGGCTATTTCAAGGCCGCTAAGGCCCAGCGACGGGCCTTTGAGAGATTGCTGGCCTGTGAGGACAGTTTATTGTTACGTCTGTTCACTAGCGATGATCAGCCGGATGACCCCGAGCTGAGGGCAATTGTCGCTGAAATTCGCATCTTTTCCAGTGGCAACACCGGCGCCTAGCGATCTACCTTCCGGTCGCCAGACCGCCTGTCCGAGTAAAATCCCCTCCTTAATTTTTTCCGAGATCGATCGCTTTACCGCGAGCCTTCGGCATTCTTTAACTATTGCGAATGAAGAAAAGCGACTTTTATTACCACTTGCCCGACGATTTAATCGCCCAGCAACCTTTACCGGAGCGCAGCGCCAGTCGGATGCTGTGCCTGGACAGACGGAGCGGGGCGTTACGCGATGCCCATTTTCTAGATATTGTCCAACAGTTGACTCCGGACGATTTATTGGTGTTCAACGACACCAAGGTCATACCGGCCCGCTTGTTTGCTGAAAAGGCAACTGGTGGGCGTGTCGAGATCCTGATCGAACGCATCGAAACCGAACAGCAAGTGCTGGCGCACGTCAAAGCCAGTAAATCACCCAAGCCGGGTGCGCCGTTGTTATTGGGCAACGGGACGGTATTCAGAGTCATCGACCGCGAGAGCGATTTGTTTCGCTTGAGATTGGAAGCCGACGCGACCGTGCTGGAGGTGTTGGCCTGCATAGGCCACATGCCTCTACCACCTTACATTCAAAGAACTGACGATGCCGGCGATCTGGAACGCTACCAAACCGTGTTTGCCAGCCGGGCTGGTGCCGTTGCCGCGCCGACGGCAGGCCTGCATTTCGACGAAGACGTTTTGGTCAGGTTGGCGGAAAAAGGCGTGCAACGCACCTTCGTGACCTTACATGTCGGCAGCGGTACCTTCCGGCCGGTACGCGTGGAAAATCTGAGCGAACATACGATGCACAAGGAATTTTACGAAGTCACCGAGGAATGCGTGGCGGCGGTAATGCGCGCCCGTTCGCGCGGTGGGTGGGTCGTCGCCGTGGGCACCACCGCGGTCAGGGCTTTGGAATCCGCCAGCATCGGAGGCGAACTCAAAGCGGGAATCGGCGAAACCGATTTATTCATTGCGCCGGGTTACGGTTTCAAATCGGTCGATGCCATGCTAACCAACTTTCATTTACCGGAATCGACGTTACTGATGCTGATTTCCGCCTTCGCCGGGTACGAAAACGTCATGGCGGCTTATCGCCATGCGATAGCGCAACGCTATCGCTTTTTTAGCTATGGCGATGCCATGTTAATCCTTTGAATTAACCGTTATTTTCTCCAACATGTATCGGCGTCAAGAGAGGCGGATGCCACACTCTTTTGCCCCAATTGGTTTAAGGATAAGGTGCCGCATTTATCACCGTCCATGCGTTCACCAGACACCGGTGTTGCGGAAATAAGAAAAGTTGTAGGTGTTAAAGCAGCTGATATGTTGTAAAGTGCCGTGCCAGTCTTTGGAGACGTAGTAAACGGGATCGTCAAATCGTTTCCCGCAGAGTCTTTACTATAGGTGTTGGCCTCGGTGTAGTTTCTTTCCAGAAATTGAGCTGTTTCCAGAAGTATCGCCTTGGCGTCCGCTCTGTTTCCTTGGGCGACATATTCAGAATACGATGGAATTGCTACGGCGGA
>NZ_JBYMAP010000056.1:0-21246 GCF_057766305.1 Methylomonas sp. BG-2
GAAGAGGATGTCGGGTAGCGCCGATGCCGTCGGACGATCCGTCAATTGCCGTTCATTCGCGGCAACCGCTGTAGCGCGCCACACCGTTTTACAAGTTAGGCGGAATGCGTGATCGCAAACGTCAGTCCCCTATTTTTGCCAATTCAAGCGACGGGCTGTCGGGCCGAGACCCGATTTCAAATATAATCCGTCGCGATAGCGACCCAAACTAAAAATCTAACAATGACCGATACCCCCGACATCCTGAAAACCATCCTCGCCAAGAAAGCCGAAGAAGTGGCGCGCCGCAAGAACAATACGCCGCTGACCATGCTGCAAGAATTGGCGGGCACCGTGCAAGGTCCGCGCGGCTTTTACCAAGCCTTGCGTAACAAGGCCGACCAGCAAAAGCCGGCGATCATCGCCGAAATCAAGAAGGCCTCGCCCAGCCAGGGCGTGATCCGCGAGGATTTCAAGCCGGTCGAGATTGCGGTCGATTACGCCTTCAACGGCGCGACCTGTTTATCGGTATTGACCGACAAGGAATTCTTCCAAGGCTCGGAAGCCAATCTGCAAATGGTGCGGGAACGTTGCCCGCTGCCGGCGATCCGCAAGGACTTCATGATCGATCCTTACCAAATCCACGAGTCGCGGGCATTGGGCGCCGATTGCGTGCTGCTGATCGTCGCGGCATTGGACGACGCGATGCTGAAGGACTTGGCCGACACCGCGACCGGCTTGGGCATGGACGTTTTGACCGAAGTACACAATGCCGAAGAACTGGAACGGGCCTTGGCGCTGAACACCAACATGATCGGCATCAACAACCGCAATCTGCGCACCTTCGAGGTGTCGCTGCAAACCACGCTGGACCTGAAAAGCACGATTCCGGCCGATAAATTGATCGTCACCGAAAGCGGCATTCACACCCCGGCCGACGTCAAATTGATGCAGGACAACGGCATTTACACCTTCCTGGTCGGAGAAGCCTTCATGCGCGCCGAATCGCCGGGCAAGAAAATGCGCGAATTGTTTTTCTAAAACAGCGGACCCGATCCGCGGTACCTGGCTTCGGCGCCTGCCGGCACGCGCGCTGGCGACGGTGGATTTCAACCACTGCCGGTGGATTTCGGCCGGAGCCGCCGGTTAAATCATCCTCGTGCTTAGTATAAGGTTCTCGCCGCCGAGAATGAAAAACCGAGTGCAACAGCGGCTTTAGCGGCAACACCCTCCGTCGCCGCTAAAGCGCCTGCCACGCCGGATTCGAATACCAGCGTTAGCCACAATCGACGGCGTTCCGACACCGGTTTGACCGTAGCTTGCCCAGCGGCTTTCACGGTCCTTGGCGGATTGCGACTTGCCATTTGCCGGCAATCTTCACCGCCGGCTTTTCCAGGCACCAAGCCGCCGATTCGTCTCTCAAGCTGGGTTTGGCCGAATCCTTGCTTTAAAAGCCTAGACCACGCGCAACCGACCCGGCGGTATCCGCCGCCCGCGCGTTTACCGACGGCGAAATCGATGGCGATCAGGCATTTTTCCAAATTCAGCATCCTGTGTTTATTCCTTTGGTGCGGCATTGGCCCGGCCTGGGCACAACGCGGGTTGACCGCCGAGCAGGCCTTGGCCCTGTTCTTTCAACGCAATCTGGATTTGATCGCCGGGCAATATAACCTCGATCAGGCGCGCGCTCAGGAAATCATCGCCGGCGCCATCCCCAATCCGGATTTCAATTTCCAGCTTTCCGAGATCGGCGACAATCCCAACATGGGTTCGGCGGCGCGCGGTTGTAATCACAATCCGAACGTATCCTGCGGACCCGCCGAGTATTTTTCGTTCAGCCAGTTGATCGAGATGGCCGGCAAGCGCGGCTTGCGCATCGAAAGCAGCGGCTTTGCCACCCAGGCTGCCGAGGCCGACTTGCGCGACGCGGTGCGCATCTTCGGCAACATGGTGTTGGACGCCTATTTCGACTTGCTGCTGGCGCAGAAAAACCGCTGGCTGGCTCGGGAAGCGGTCGGCCATTATCGGGACATCGCCGTGGCCAACCAGCTGCGCCTGAAAAGCGGCGACATCGCCGAAGCGGATTTCTTGCGGGTCAAAATGGAAGCCAGCCGCGCCGAAGCGGATCTGGACGCCGCCGAAGCGGCGGTCCGCCAGGCCCAGAGCGCGTTGGCGCAACTGTTGCGCTGGCCGGAGCCAGACGGGCAATTCGAAGCCGCCGAAGCTTGGCCGGCACTCAGCGATATCGGCCAACACGGCGACGAAGCCGCATTGCTCGATCAAGCGTTGCGCCAGCGCCCGGACTTGCAGGGCGACAAACGCCGCGCCGAGCAGGCGCAAAAAGAGTTGGAACTGGCCCGCCGTTTGAAATACCCGGACGTCACCGTCAACGCCGGCTATGCCCGCGACCCCAGCAATAATGCGCTGAATTCGTTTTTCGTCGGCGTCAGCGTGCCGGTGCCGGTGTTTTACCAATATCAGGGCGAGGCGGACAAGGCGACGGTCGGCTTGAACCAGGCGCAATTGGCCGTCGAGCAAACCGAACTGGCGATCCGTAGCGATGTGGCGAATGCGTTGGCCGCCTGGCGTAGCGCCAACAAAATCGCCCAACGCTACGAAAACGGCTTGTTGGCCGATGCTCAAACCGTGCGCGACAGCGCCGAACTGGCATTCAAAAAGGGCGCGACCGGCGTTTTGGATTTCATCGAAGCCCAACGCAGCTACAAAGCCGCGATGCGCGACTATTTCGCGGCCATGGTCGGCCGCGCCAACGCCTATTACGATCTGGCCAAAGCGCTCGGCAACGATACCCCGCTCGGCCAACCGGCCGCCCTCCCTGTTTCCGATCCTCAACCCTGATGACCACCTTATTTAAACAACCGTTAACCCTAAAAAGAGCCGTTGGCGTGTGTTGCGGGCCGTTCGTGCCGAACAATGTCGAAGCACGGACGGCTCGCAACACACTCACCCTCCGGGTGATTGAAAAATCTCGCTCGCCCTTCGACAAACTCAGGACGAACGGGATTTTTCATCGCCCAACTGCTCTTTTTAGGTTAACCGTTCTGATCCGAACCGCGCTGCTGGCCGGCTCGCTGGCGCTGATCGCCTGCAACGAAGCCGCCGACAAAACCCCGGCAGCCGCGACCGCCGCGAAGACGCCGGGCGAAGTGGTACTGCAAGCCGACTCGCCGAAACAGGCCTACGTCAAGATCCGCGAAGTCGCCTACAGCCGGCCGCCGGCGATGGAACCGCTCGCCGGCAAGGTGGCTTATGACGAAAACCGGACCTCGCGAATCAGCTCGCCGGTCGCCGGCCGGGTGATCGGCGAGCCGCTGGCCTTGGGTAGCCGGGTTACTGCCGGTTCGACGCTACTGGAATTGCACAGTCCGGAGGTCGCCGACGCGGAAGCCGATTACGCCAAGGCCCGGGCCGAAGCGACTCTGGCCAGCCGAGCCTATCAACGCCAGCGCGAACTCTACGAAGGCAAGGTCGTCGCCCGCAAGGATTTCGAACAGGCCGAGGACGATTTGCAACGGGCGCGTAGCGAAGTGCAACGCACCGAAACCCGCTTGAAAAATCTGCATCTGGCCGGTGCCCAAGCCAGCGGCCGGTTTGCGTTGAAGTCGCCGCTGGCCGGCAGCGTCGTCGAGCGCAACGTCAATCCCGGCCAGGAAGTTGGACCCGATACCGACCGGCCTTTATTCGTGGTGTCCGACTTGAGCCGTCTGACCGCGCTGCTGGACGTGTTCGAAATCCATCTGAGCAAGATCAAAGTCGGTCAACAGGTCGGCATCGAAGTTCCCGCCTACCCTGGCGAGCGCTTTTCAGCCGTGGTGCGCTACATCGGCCAGGTCTTGGACGAAACCAGCCGCAGCGTGCAAGTGCGTTGCGAATTGGTCAATCCGGACGGCCGCTTGCTGCCGGGCATGTATGCCAGCGTGACCCTGGAAAGCGACCCGGCCCAACAGGCCATCGTGATTCCGCTGACGGCGGTGTTCACCGAAGACGAATCGGATTACGTGTTCGTCGCGACCGGCGAAAACCGCTTCAAGCAAAAGCCGATCAAGATCGGCCTGCGGCTGAAAGACCAGGGCGTGGTGCTGGAAGGCTTGCAGCAAGGCGAACGTCTGGTGACCGAAGGCGCGCTGGTGTTGCGCGCCGAAGAAGACGCCGACGCGCCAGCCCACTGACGGATAAACCATGATCGCGCGCATCATCGCTTTTTGTTTACAGCAACGCTTGATGGCGATCGGCATGACGCTGGCCATCGCGGTGTCGGGCATCATCGCCTTTGAAAAACTGCCGGTTCAGGCCTTTCCGGACGTGCAGAACGTGTTCGTCCAGGTCGTGACTCAATATCCCGGCCAGGCGCCGGAAGAGGTCGAAAAGCTGGTCACGCTGCCGATCGAGCGGGAAATGAACGGTCTGCCGCATCTGTTGAATATGCGCTCGGTGTCGATCTTCGGCTTGTCGGTGGTGACGCTGACCTTCGACGACGACGCCGAGGATTATTTTTCGCGCCAGCAAGTGCTGGAGCGCCTACACAACGCCGACATCCCGGACGAGGTCAAGCCGCAATTGGGGCCGCTGTCGACCGGCGTCGGCGAGATTTACCGCTACGTGATCGACGCCAAGCATCTGCCATTGACCGAGCAGCGCGCGTTGCAGGACTGGGTGATAGAACCCAAGTTGCGCACTGTGCAGGGCGTCGCCGACGTGGTGTCCTACGGCGGCGGCGTGAAAGAGTACAAAGTGCTGGTGAAGCCGGATCGGCTGAAGAATTTTCAACTGGATTTGAATCAGGTTTACGCGGCGATCGCCGCCAATAACACCAACACCGGCGGCGGCTATATCGAGGATGGCGACGAAGCCTTGGTGGTGCGCGGGGTCGGTTTGCTGAAGTCGGCCGACGACATCGGCGATATCGTCGTTGCTAGCCGCGACGGCGTGCCGGTGCGTATCAAAGACATCGCCGAGATTACGGTCGGCCCGCAACCGCGCACCGGCATCGTCGCAATGAACCAGCGCGACGACATCGTCGAAGGCATCGTGCTGTTGATCAAGGGCCGCGACGCGGTGGAAGTGGTTAACGGCGTCAAGGACAAGATCGCCGAACTGAACCAGTTCGGCCTGCCGCCCGGCGTTAAAATCACGCCGATTTACGACCGCACCGAACTGGTCGGCCATACCGTGCATACCGTCGAACACAATATGATCGAAGGCGCGGCGCTGATTCTGGTTATTTTGCTGGTGTTTTTGCGCCGTTTTCTGGCGGCCCTGCTGGTGACGCTGATTATTCCGTTGTCGCTGCTGTTCGCGTTCATTCTGGTCGATGCCGGCGGCGTCTCGGCAAATCTGATTTCGTTGGGCGCGATCGATTTTGGGATTATCGTCGATAGCGCGGTGGTGCTGGTCGAGGCGGTGATGGTGCAAATTACGTTGGATTTGCAGCGCAAGGCCGACATTCGCCATCTGCGCCAATCGCTGTTGAATACCGCCACCGAGATGGGTCGGCCCATCCTGTTCTCCAAGGCCATCATCATCATCGCCTTTTTGCCGATTTTCACGTTCCAGCGCGTCGAAGCCAAAATCTTTTCGCCGATGGCCTACACCTTGAGTTTTGCGCTGGTAGCGTCGATGCTGTTCAGCCTGACCTTCGTACCGGCGATGCTAACCTATCTGCTCGGACCGAACATCGGCGAACGCCACAACCCCTTGGTACACGCGATGGAACGCCACTACCGGCGCTTGTTGGAATGGGTGTTGCGCCACGCCAAAGTCGTGTTCACGGCGGCGGTCGCGGCGCTGGTGTTGAGTTTTATGACCGTCCGGCTGATCGGTACCGAGTTCATGCCCAAACTGGACGAAGGCAACATCTGGCTGACCATCACTTTGCCGACGCCGGTCTCGCTGACCACCGCCAAGGACATCGAACGGCGGGTGCGCGGCAAGTTGGAAAGCTTCAGCGAGGCGAAAATGGTGCTGACCCAATTGGGCCGGCCCGAGGACGGCACCGACCCAAAAGGCTTCAACAACCTGGAAGCGCTAATTGATCTAAACCCGAAATCGAGTTGGCGTTACCATTCCAAGGACGAACTGGTGCGGGCGATGGACAAGGCGCTGGCGGTTTATCCCGGCCTGATGACCAACTTTTCCCAGGTGATTCAAGATAACGTCGAGGAGGCGATTTCCGGCGTCAAGGGCGAAATCGCGATCAAGGTGTTCGGCGGCGATTTGAAAACCTTGCAAGATCTGGCCAACCAAATCACCCAAATCCTGGCCTCGATCCGCGGCGCCACCGACGTGGCGGCCGAGCAGCAAGCCGGTCTGGCGCAAGCCATCGTCGAAATCGACCGCGCCAAGATTTCCCGCTACGGCATCAACGTCGCCGATGTGGAGCGGGTCATGGAAATCGGCATGGGCGGCAAGGCGGCTTCGCAGTTCCTGGAAGGCGAGCGGCGCTTCGACATTACCTTGCGTTATCAGGAAAACGCCCGTAATTCGATCGCCAGCCTGGAGAATTTGCTGGTCAGTTCGCCGGACGGTTTAAAAATACCGTTGGCGCAACTGGCGACGATCAAAATCAATCAAGGGGCGTCGCGTATCAGTCGCGAGGACAACATGCGGCGGATTGCGATCAAATGCAATCTGATCGACCGCGACCAGGGCAGCTTTGTCGCGGAGGCCCAGCAAAAAGTCGCCGCGCAAGTGGCCTTGCCGCCCGGCTATCATATCGTCTGGAGCGGTCAGTTCGAGAACCAGCAACGGGCGATGAAGCGTCTGGCCATCATTGTGCCGATCAGTCTGGGCTTGATTTTCGTGCTACTGTTCTGGGCCTTTATGTCGGTCAGAAACGCGTTGTTGATCGTGATGAACGTGCCGTTCGCGATGATAGGCGGCTTATTGATCTTGCTGGCGACCGGCATCAATTTGAGCGTGTCGGCGGCGGTCGGATTTATCGCCTTGTTTGGCATCGCGGTGCAAAATGGCGTGATTCTGGTCTCGCAGTTGAACAAATTGCGCCGCGAGGGTCAGACTCTGCACGATGCGATCGTCAACGGTTCGGTCAGCCGCTTGCGGCCGGTGGTGATGACCGCGCTGATGGCGATGCTGGGCTTGCTGCCGGCGGCGCTGTCGACCAGTGTCGGTTCGGAAACCGCCAAACCGTTCGCGGTAGTTATTATCGGCGGCTTGGCGACCGCCACGGTATTAACATTGACCTTACTACCGGCCCTGTACCGCTATTTTTCGGAAGCCGACGAGCCCTAGGACTGCCCATGAAAGAAATACGCGCCTACATCCAACCGCATAAACTCAACCCGTTGACGTTAGCGCTATTGGAGATTCCCGGTTTTCCCGGCATGTCGGTCATCGATTGCGAAGGCTTCGGCCGCGAACGAACCGAGCATATTCAGGACTACAAGCCGTTCTTGCCCAAGAAGCGTATCGAGATTTTCGCGCCGGACGCACTGGCCGAGCGCATATTTACCACGGTCATGCGCGTGGCCCATAGCGGCCACCACGGCGACGGCAAGGTGTATATGCTGGAGGTCCAAAAGGGCGGACGCATCAGTTCCGGCGAACGCGGCGGGGATTTGGCTTAAAACGGCCGGTCGGACATCCTGTCCGACCGACCCCAGCGCTTTACGGCAGTTTGACGGTGCGCGGCGCGTGCAGCGTCGCGGCCGTCGGATCGTAGGCCGGATGAGGCGGCAGGTAACGGCTTAGGTAGTCGACCAGCGCGTCGATGTCCTGCGCGCCGCCGAGCTTGTCGCCGCCCTGGATGAACACGCTGTAGTTGTCGCCGCCGGTGGCCATGAAGTTGTTGACCGTGACCCGGTAAGTTTGGTTGGGGTTGACTACCGCGCCGTTGCTGACGATCAGGTCGGTGGCGGTCGGGTTGCCGCCGGCGTCGTAAACGCTGAGCGATACATTGCGTACCTTCGCGCAAGCCGGCGAGGATTCGCTCCATTCCTGATGCAAGCCGTTGGAGATTTGCAGGATGCGTTGCGAGCTTTGGTTGTTCTTGGTCACGCCGTCGGACAACAGGCAACCGCCGCCGATGAATTGCTGCTCCAGCACATCTTTTATTTGCGCGGCGGTCAAGGTCAGCGTTACCAAGCTGTTGCCGAAGGGTTGCACGGTAAACGCTTCGCCGTAGCTGACGTCGTGCGGATAGCTGGCGGCGGTGAAGCCCGGATTGCGCACGCCGCCGGGATTCATCAGCGCAAACTGGGCGCCGCCGAATGCCGCCGCCGAGGTGGCCTGCCATTGCGCGTCGGCGATCAAATCGCCAGCCGCCATTTCGCCGGCCGGGTTGGCCGTGTTGGCGGCCGGGCTGCTGATCGTACCTATTGTGCGGGCCGCCAGCGGAGCCACCAATGCGGCATAACCATCGACGATGCCTTTGATTTCGGCGTCGGCCACATAGTTGGCGTCGGTTCTATCGACCGTGACGTTACGCGCATCGACCGCGACCACATCGCCGTTGGCGTGGTTGATGGTCAGGTCGATGTCGGTCAGCACCCGGCCGAAGGAGCTGGCCTGAGTCACCGGAATTGCACGGCCGGCCTTGTTCGGCAATTGGCAGATGAAACCGGTGTGGGTATGGCCGGAAATCACCAGGTCCACCGCGTTGTCCAGTTGGGCGACGATGCCTTTGACCGGCGACGCGGTCGGGTCTTGCAAGGCCGCCGAGCAGTCGTTGATGAAATTCGGCGCCGCGCTGCCTTGCGAGCCGCCTTGATGCAGCAGCACCACGATGGCTTGGACGCCTTGCGCGCGCAACTTCGGCACCAAACTGTTGACGGTGGCGGCTTCGTCCTTGAACGCCAGACCGGCGACGCCGGCCGGCGTGACGATGGTTGGGGTTTCCTTCAAGGTCAAGCCGATGAAGCCGACCTTAAGCTTACCGCCGGCGGTATTGAAACTCTTGATGCCGTAAGCCGGAAAAACGGTCTTGCCGTTCGCGACATTGACCACGTTGGCGGCCAAAAACTTGAATTTGGCGCCTTCGAACGGTACCGGCGTGCCGACATCGGCGCCCTTGCAGGTGTTGCTATCGGTCGGATGGCAGCCCCCGGCCTGCATCCGCAACAATTCATCCTTGCCCTCGTCGAACTCGTGGTTGCCGACCGCGTTGAATTCCAGGCCCAGTCGGTTCATGGTTTCTATCGTACCTTCATCGTGAAAGAAGGCCGAGATCAGCGGGCTGGCGCCGATCAGATCGCCGGCAGACACCACGACGCTGTTCGGATTTTCGGCCTTCAACGCATCGACGTAAGCGGCCAGCATATCGACGCCGCCGGCCGGCTTGCTGACGATCGCGGCGCCGGAGCCGCCGGCCTGCACGCCGAAATTGCCCGGCGATTGCAGGTTGCCGTGGAAGTCGTTGAACGCGACGATTTTAACGGTGCTGGTGGCGGCTTGCGCGCAACCTAACGTTGCCAATACGATGCCGGTCCCTGCGATCATTTGTTTGTTTTTCATGGCAATTCTCCCAATTATGCCGAACGGCGCCGGGCGACGGCAGCCAGCAAACCGCTTGCGGACAGCATTAGCCAAGCGGCGCCCGGCAACGGCACAGCGGTCAGGGCAACGCCGCCCAAGGTGGCGTTGAACGGCTGATCGTCGGCGTCCTGCGCCGAAACCGCCAGCAGACCGGTGATGTTGTGGCTACCGGCGCCGAGCAGGAACTGCCCGCGACTGAAGTCCGCTTGGCTCCAGGCCGCGTTAAAGTCGATCACGGTCGGCGTGTCGCCGTCTACGTAGTTGTTGATCCCGACACTGGTATAACCCAGCGCGACACCGTTATCGAATACCTGAAAACGGTCGCCGGAGAAACCGGCATCGACGACTTTCAGTAGCGCCGGACCGCTCAACGTGAACTCGAAAGCGATGGCGGAACCGTCGTCGGCGATCCAGCTCAGCGGATCGATGCCGGACTCGGCGGATAAATCGTCGATGACGAACTCGCGCCAGCCGGCGCCGGCCGCTAAAGCGACCGTTTGTGCCTGAGCCGGTAGCGCGCAGGCCAGCGCCACGGCCGCGAATAAACTTGCCTTGAACATAGTCTGTACCCCAGTTGCAAAATGCCGTTGATGTGGGCGGGGACGAAACCGTCCCCGCCGCCACTAGGCATTACAAACCGAGAATATGAAAAGCCGATGACGCTAGCGCGACAATTGCGTGGCACGCGGACAGACGCGTGGTGCTCTAATGGGGAAACGAGTGAGTTGAAGAGGAAAGGGATTTCCCGGATTGGCGGCTAAAACGAGAAAGCCCGGGACCGGTGAGTTATGCGAGGGACTAGCGGGCGATGCCGCCGCAACCGGCGGCATCGGTAGTATCAAGTCAGTAATTACTTACGAAAAATTGCGGCCGTAGAAGATTTCGGCCATTTCTTCCTGGAGCATTTCCTGGATTTCTTCCTGCTCCTCGTCGCTGAAATTACTTTCCTTTTCGAACAGGTAATTTTCCAGTTCGGTTTCCTTCAGCATCATCTTGGTATGGAAGATGTTCTCCTGATAGACGTTGACGTCGATCATTTGATAAAGCTCCTTGGTGCTTTCGGCGATGTAGTTTTGAATCGAGTTGATCTTGTGGTCGATGTAGATCTTCTGGCCGGTGACGTCGCGGGTGAAACCGCGCACCCGGTAATCCATGATGACGATGTCGGATTCGAAGCTATGTATCAGATAATTCAAGGCTTTCAACGGCGAAATTTGTCCGCAGGTCGATACGTCGATGTCGGCCCGAAAGGTGCAAATATCGGTGTCCGGATGGCTCTCCGGATAGGTATGCACGGTGATGTGGCTCTTGTCCAAATGCGCCAAAATCGTGTCGGGCAGCGGGCCGGGCGACTCGGAGTTCATGCCGGCCGGAATCACCGCGCCCTCGGAAATCAGCATCGTCACGCTGGCGCCTTGCGGGTCGTAATCCTGGTGGGCGATGTTCAAAATCTGCGCGCCGATGATGTTGGCGACATCCTTTAAAATCTGGGTCAGGCGTTTGGCGTTGTAGGCTTCGTCGATGTATTCGATGTAAGCCTTTTCTTGCTCCTTGGGCGCATAGCAAACGTCGTAAATGTTGAAGCTCAACGATTTGGTCAGGTTGTTAAACCCGTGTAATTGTAATTTGCTCAACCGCTTATCCCTCGATAACTTCGAAATCGTGGCTGATTTCCACGCCGGCCTTACCCAGCATGATCGACGCCGAACAATATTTTTCCGCGGATAGTTTTACCGCGCGCTCCACCGCCGAAGCCGGCAGGTTTTTTCCGGTCACCTTGAAATGCAGATGGATTTTGGTAAACACCGCGGGTACCGAATCGGCGCGTTCGGCGGTCAGTTCGGTGCTGCAATGCCCGATTTCGTGGCGGCCTTTCTGCAGGATGTCGACCACGTCGAACGACGAGCAGCCGCCGATGCCCAACAGCAGCATTTCCATCGGCCGCACGCCCAAATTTCTGCCGCCGTGGTCGGGCGGACCGTCCATCACCACCGTGTGTCCGCTGCCGGACTCGCCGACGAACAATCTGCCGTCGACCCATTTAATCGTTGCCTGCATCTTCCAACCCAAGTCGAATCCAAAATTGACGCGGATTTTACAACGAACCCGTCAAATGTCTTGATTTTTTTCCGAAACTCCTGCACCTTGATAAGGTAGCCAAACTAGTTCACAGAATTATTACAAATTATGAGCTTCGTTAAACAAAACAAGATCTCGCCTTCCGCTCTCGAAGCCTTTTTGCGCTTCTGCCATGTCCGGACCTATCCGGCCAAAATCACGATCGTGCGCCCCGGCGACGTCGGCGACAAATTGTTGTTTGTGGTCGACGGCTCGGTCAGCGTCAGTGTCGAGGACGAAGAAGGTCGGGAACTGATTCTGGCTTATTTGAACAAGCACGATTTCGTGGGTGAGATCGGCGTGTTCAAAAATGCCGAAACCCGTAGCGTACTGGTGAAAACCCGCACCAAGTGCCAGATGGCGGAAATCGGTTACGAGCGCTTCAAGCAATTGCTCAACGCCGATTTGCGCGATCAGGCGGTCGAAATTTTGACCGTGCTCGGCGAGCAACTTTCCACCCGCTTGCTGATTACCAGCCGCAAATACCGCGATCTGGCCTTCATGGACGTGGAGGGCCGCATTGCCAGGACCTTGCTGGATTTGTGCAAGGAGCCGGATGCCATCACCCACCCCGACGGCATGCAACTGCACATCACCCGTCAGGAAATCGGCCGTATTGTCGGTTGCTCACGGGAAATGGCCGGCCGGGTATTGAAGGAACTGGAAGACAAGGGCTTGATCACCGCCCACGGCAAAACCATCGTCGTATTCGGCACCCGCTGAATCGTCAAGCAAATCGGCGGCCGCTCCACCGGAACGGCCGCCGCGATCATTTAAATAGCGAATCGAACAATTCCCGCATCGCCGTCCAGGATAGCCGGTCGGCTTCCGCGTTGTAAGCCACGTCCAGTTGATTGGCCTTGCCGAGGCGGTCGGCGTCCGGATTGGTGAAGCCGTGTTTGACGCCCGGATAATTGACGAAGCGATAATCCGCGTTGGCCAGCCGCATTTCCTGCTCGAAGTCTGCGATGCTTTGCGGCGTCACGAAGCCGTCCGCCGCGCCGTTCAATACCAAGACTTTAGCCTTGACGCCGCCGGGTTTAGCCGGGGTATCGGTTACCAGATTGCCGTGAAAGCTAACCACGGCCGCCAGCTCGACGCCTTGCCGCGCCATGTTCAATACCGTCGAGCCACCGAAGCAGTAGCCGATCGCGGCGATCTTGCCGGCATCGACGCCGGGTTGTTCCCGTAACAGTTGCAAGGCCGCCAGAAAGCGTTGCTTGGCGACATCGGCTTTTTCCAACACCGATTTCATGAAGGCCGACGCTTCGGCGGCGTGTTCGCTGGATTTGCCGTCGCCGTACATGTCCACCGCCAACGCGGTATAACCCAGCTCGGCCAGCATTTTGGCGCGCTGGCGGGCATAGTCGTTCAGGCCCCACCATTCGTGGACCACCAGCACGCCGGGTTGTTTGAGGCCCTTGGCGTCGTCCCAGGCCAGATAGCCGCGCAGCCGGGTATCGCCGGCGCTGTATTCGACAGTCTGCTCGCGCAACGCGGCTTGGGCGCCGCTCGCGATTAACAGGCTTAACACTAGCCAAATCGGTTTCATCGTTTACTCCTAGTTGCGAAAATGGTCGGACGGGTTTTTTATCGCAATCTGTGTTGAAATGCCACCGAAATCGGCGCCGCCGGCGCCCTCTGCTCCTCCCGATCAGCGATATGAAGCCATCGAAACCCGCCGCCGTTTGGCGGCAAATCCCCGGCGGCGTGTGGGCGCTGGGCTTCGTCAGCCTGTTGATGGACATTTCCTCGGAAATGATTCACAGCCTGCTGCCCTTGTTCATGGTCGGCACGCTAGGCGCCAGCACGTTGAGCGTCGGCTTGATCGAAGGCGCCGCCGAAGCCACCGCGCTGATCGTCAAGGTCTTTTCCGGCGTCGCCAGCGATTACCTGGGCAAGCGCAAGAGTCTGGCGCTGATCGGTTACGGTCTGGGCGCGCTGACCAAACCGCTGTTCGCTGTCGCCGCCAGCAGCGGCATGGTGCTGACCGCCCGCTTGTTGGACAGGGTCGGCAAAGGCATACGCGGCGCGCCGCGCGACGCGCTGGTGGCCGATTTGGCGCCGGCGGCGATTCGCGGCGCGGCCTTCGGCTTGCGGCAATCGCTGGACAATATCGGCGCGTTTCTGGGCCCGTTATTGGCGGTGGGCTTGATGCTGTGGTGGAACAACGACTTTCGGGCCGTGTTTTGGGTGGCGGTGATTCCGGGCGTCTTGGCGGTTCTGATGCTGTTGGTCGGGGTCAAGGAACCCAAGCATTTGGCCAAGGCCAGGCACGGCAATCCGATCCGCCGCGCCAATTTGCGGCGCTTGGGCAAGACTTACTGGCGGGTCGTGGCCATCGGCGCGGTGTTCACGTTGGCGCGCTTCAGCGAGGCGTTTTTGGTGCTCAGGGCGCAACAGGGCGGCATTGCGTTGGCGCTGGTGCCGCTGGTGATGGTGGCGATGAATATCGTCTATTCCGCGACCGCCTATCCGTTCGGGAAATTGTCGGACCGGATCTCGCCGGCCCGCTTGCTGAGCTGGGGCTTGCTGGTGCTGATCGGCGCGGACCTGGTATTGGCCGGCAGCGCCGATTGGCGGGCGATGCTGGTCGGCGTCGGTTTATGGGGCGTGCACATGGGGATGACCCAAGGCCTGCTGGCCAAACTGGTGGCGGACACGGTGCCGGCCGACTTGCGCGGCACCGGTTTCGGTTTTTTCAATCTGATTGCCGGGCTGGCGATGCTGGCGGCCAGCATCGTCGCCGGCTGGTTGTGGGATAGCCACGGCGCCGCGCTGACTTTCGTGGCCGGCGCGATATTCTCCGGCATCGCCTGGCTGCTACTGCAACTCGATCGTCGCGCGCGGCATCGGAAGAACTGAGTTTTCCGCTCGTCGCGGCGGGCGCATACCATCGGCCACTTTCCAAAGCCGGACGTTAAGTGTAAGTTAATACTTACAAGCGGCGTCGTTCGACCGCCGTGTCGCCAGTTCGAGGCCTGCCGTGAATTTCGCTCCCTTCCCCGCTCTGCAACAATCTCACAAATGGCAAGTTTGGCTGCTGGCCGTTGCGTTGGCACTGTTGCTGACCGAAACCATCGTCGCCGCGATGAGCTGGCTGTTCCACGGCGAAATCACTTGGGATTATTTGTTGACCGGCTTGGTGGCCTCGCTGATCGTTGCGTCGCTGGTATCGGGCTTGACGGTATGGCTGCTGGAAAAAATGGCCTCGCTGGACCGCAGCGTGCTCAAACTGAACGCCATCATCGACGCCCTGCCGATACCGATCGCCTTATTCGACGCCGACCGCCGGATATTGCGGCTAAATCCGGCCTTCAGCGCCGCCTTCGGCTATGCCGCCGCCGATATTCCCGATGTCGAAGCCTGGCGCAGTAAAGCCTATCCGGACAGCGACTATCGCTACTGGGTGACCGACGAATGGCAGCGTCGGCTGGACAGCAAGTTGCCCCGCTTCGAACCGCTGGAATTGAAGGTGTCTTGCAAGAACGGCGCGACCAAAAACGTGATTGCCACCGTCACCCCGCTAGGTCCGGTTTGCGATCACCTGCACTTGGTGGTGTTGTACGACGTGTCGGAACGGGTCGAGGCGATGAACGCGCTGGCCGAATCGCGCAACTTGTTGCAACTGGTCATCGAAACCATTCCGTTGCGGGTGTTCTGGAAGGACTGCGCTTCCCGTTATCTGGGTTGCAATGCCTTGTTTGCCAAGGATAGCGGCGCTCCGGACGTGACGGAGGTGATCGGCAAACTCGACACCCAATTGGCTTGGCGCCAGCAAGCCGAGTTGTATCAACGCGACGACCGCTGGGTTATCCAGTCCGGCCAACCGAAACTGACCTACGAAGAACCGCAAACCACGCCCGGCCACGGCGAGATCATCTTACGCACCTCAAAAGCGCCGCTACGCAATCGGCGCGGCGAAACCATCGGCGTACTCGGTGTTTACGACGACATCACCGAATTCAAGCAAATCGAAACCGAGCTGTGGTTTACCCGAGCCATGGTCGATAAAAGCAAGACCGCCTTCTACTGGCTGGAGGAAAGCGGCCGTGTCACCTACATCAACGATTACGCCTGCGAATCGCTGGGTTACAGTCGCGCCGAATTGCTGGGCATGACGCCCTGGCAGCTCGATCCCGATCTGCACCAGGCCGACTGGCCGATGCTGTGGCAACGTCTGCAAGCCGAGGACGTCGTCACGCTGGAGAGCCGACACCGGCGCAAGGACGGTACCTTGGTGCCGGTCGAAATTACCGGACATTACATTCGTTACCGCGATCGCTCGCTGATGTTCGCCTTCGCCCAAAACATCGCGGAACGCAAGCAGGCCGAAACCCAGTTACGCATCGCCGCCACCGCATTTGAGTCACAGGAAGGCATGGCTATCACCGATGCCGACGCGGTGATCCTGAAAATCAATCTGTCGTTTAGCGAAATGACCGGTTACAACGCGGCCGACGCGGTGGGCCGCAACCTGAGCTTGCTGCATTCGGATATTCATGACAGCCGCTTTTACGACGAATTGTGGAACAGCCTGCGCCGTAACGGCGTCTGGCAGGGCGAACTGTGGAACCGGCACAAGAACGGCACGGTGTTTCCGGTCTGGCAAACCATGACCGCCGTGCGCGGCGCGGACGGCGCCATCACCCATTTTGTCGCGGCCATGACCGACATCAGCGAGCGCAAGGCCATCGAAGACCATGTCCACCATCTAGCCCACCACGATCCCTTGACCGACCTGCCCAACCGCATCCTGCTCAGCGACCGCTTGCGCCAGGCGCTGGCGCAAGCCAGACGCGAACAAAACCAACTGGCCCTGATTTATCTGGACCTGGACCAGTTCAAACCGGTTAACGACCGTTGCGGTCACGACATCGGCGATTTGTTGTTGCAAGACGTGGCCTGCCGGCTACGCGCCTGCGTCCGCCGCGAGTCGGATACGGTATCCCGGCTGGGCGGCGACGAGTTCGTGGTTCTGTTGCCGCAAATCGACGGCGAACACGACGTGGTCGCGATTTCCGAAAAGATTCTGGAGGCTTTGACTCGGCCGTTTTCGCTCGAGCAGCATACGGTGAACATTTCGACCAGTCTGGGCATCGCGGTTTATCCCCATCACGGGACCGACGTTAAAACCCTGATGAAGCATGCCGACCAAGCGATGTATCAAGCCAAATGCGCCGGCAAGGGCTGTTATCGTTTCTACGGCGACTCGGTCGAGACGCCGGCCGGTGAGGACTGATCGCCCAGCCACCGGCCCAATTCCGGCGTAAAGCGCCGGCCTTGCGCGTCGACAAAACGAAACGGCACCGACACCAACTCCATGCCGCGATTGATCTGCACCGCAAAATGCAGATGCGGTCCGGTGGTGAATCCGGTGTTGCCCGAAAACCCGATCAACTGTCCCGCCGACACCCGCTCGCCGCTCTTGACCCGAGCTTTCTCCAGCGCAAGATGGGCATAGATCGCCATCGTGCCGTCGTCGTGGCCGATGCGAATACTGTTGGCTTTGCCGGCGTAGGCCGGTTCGGTGCCGTTGCCGTCGTAGTCGTTTTCGACATCCAGCACGACGCCGGCGCGCGCGGCATGCACCGGCGTATCGACCGGCATCATGATGTCCACCGCGTATCGGTTCTGGATGTCGGTATGGCTGTATTCGCCGCCGAAACCTTGGGTGATTTGAAAGCGGCTCCCCGATGCCAGCGGCGCGCGGTATTCGGCGTCCGCAGGCGTTTCGGCCAGCGGCTGGCCGAGGACGTAGCGGTATTGCAAACCATAGCGCCACCGGTTGGCGCCGGGAACGGCGCCAATCGCGAACAGCGGTGCCGACAGGCCGGGACCGACGACAAAACGGCGCGGCAGCTGCGGCAGAGCCTCGACGTTTTCGCCGTCCTTCCAGTCGATCTCGACTTCAATCGGTCCGGGATAGGTGTTGCGAACCGCGAAGTTCGCGCGGCGGTCATCGCCGGATTTTTCCAGCCAAACCCGCTGAGCGGCGGCCGGCTTCATCGGCCTGACCTCGACCGGCCCCGCGCCCGGCGGGGCCTGGTCGCTATAATGCCAGAGACCTTGGGAGTCGCGGTATTTGTAGAGTTTTTTGGCGTCGGCGCCGCCGCAAATCAGCGCCAGCAACATCGCCAAGCCGCCGCGCGCCGACACGCCGCGAGTTACTTCCGGGTAGAGCTGAAGGTGTAGGATTTGACCAAGCCCTGGTTATCGAAGCGAATCAGCAAATCCTGCGTGTCGTCGCCGCCGAACAGCGAATATTTGTAGATGCCGTAGGTCCAGGTAGGGCGGCCGTCTTCCATTCCGGTACGCCAAGGCGTGCCGAACAATTCGGTGATGTCCTGCTTGCGGGTTTGGCCGACTTTGATTTCCGGTACCCTGGACGCGGCGAATTCCTGGCCGACCGTGACGCAGCCGCTGAGCGGAGCGGCGACCAGGGCGGAAATCGCCAGGGCCGAGCCCAGGGAAACAGCCCGCGGGCTGAAAATTTTCGCGATATTTCTCATAAGCATTGCCTGATAGGGAAATTGATTGATATAAGTAGCGGAACGCCGCGTATCTTAGCCGGTTCCCGCGACGATTCGAAATTTTTAGCCCGAGAGTCGATTACCATGCCAGCCTCAGCCGATAGCCTTCCCCTCGATAGCCTGCGCTTCGACAACCGCTTCGTTCGCGAGTTGCCGGGCGACCCCGAACCCGACAATTTTCGCCGCCAAGTGTATGCGGCCTGTTATTCGAAAGTCACGCCGACCCGGGTCAAGAATCCGCAACCGGTGGCCTACGCCGCCGATTTGGCCGAAGCGCTGGGCATCGCCGAGGAGGTCTGCCGCTCGGACGACTTTTGCCAAGTTTTCGCCGGCAACCGGTTGGCGGCCGGGATGGAACCGTTCGCGATGGGATACGGCGGCCATCAGTTCGGCCATTGGGCCGGACAATTGGGCGACGGCCGCGCCATCAATCTCGGCGAAGTCATCTGCCCGGACGGCTCGCGGCAAACTCTGCAACTGAAGGGCGCCGGCCTGACGCCGTATTCGCGTAGCGCCGACGGCCTGGCGGTACTACGCTCGTCGATTCGGGAGTTTTTGTGCAGCGAGGCGATGCACCACCTGGGCGTGCCGACCACCCGCGCGCTCAGCGTCGTGTTGACCGGCGAAACCGTGGTGCGCGACATGTTTTACGACGGCAATCCGCAATTGGAACCGGGCGCGATAGTCTGCCGGGTGGCGCCGTCCTTCGTCCGCTTCGGCAACTTCCAATTATTCACCGCCCGCGACGACCTGGAGTCGCTGAAAGCCTTGGTCGACTACACGATACGCAACGACTTTCCGGAATTGGGCGAGCCGTGTACCGGGGTTTACCTGCAATGGTTCGCCGAAGTCTGCCGCAAAACCGCCGAAATGGTGGTGCATTGGCAGCGGGTCGGCTTTGTGCACGGCGTGATGAATACCGACAACATGTCGATTCTGGGTTTGACCATCGATTACGGCCCCTACGGCTGGCTGGAAAACTACGATCCGGACTGGACACCCAACACCACCGATGCCCAAGGCCGCCGCTACCGTTACGGCAACCAGCCCAAGATTGCCTACTGGAATCTGGTGCAACTGGCCAATGCCTTGTATCCGCTGGTCAAGCGCGCCGAGGGCTTGCAGCAGGCCCTGCAAAGCTATACCGATACCTTCGACCGGCAATGGCAGGCGACGCTGGCCGCCAAACTCGGCCTGTCGGCATTCGATGCCGACGCCGGTGACGAGGCTCTAACCCACCGCGTCTTGAAGCTGCTGCAGAACGCCGAAACCGATATGACGCTGTTTTTCCGGCAACTGGCCGACATCGATATCACGGAATCAGCGGACGGCGATGCCGAATTTATCGATCTGTTGCAACGCAACAGCTACGAGACCTTGAGCGAAGCCGTCGTCGAAATGGCCGAACGTTGGTTCGGCGATTACCGCAAGCGGCTGTTAAGCGACGGCCTGCCGCAAAGCCAGCGCCGGGAAATCATGAATCGGGTCAATCCCAAATACGTGTTGCGCAACTATTTGGCTCAACAAGCCATCGATCTGGCCGAGCAGGGCGATTTCAGCCTGGTTTGGGAATTACTGGATTTGTTGCGCGCACCGTATGCCGAACAACCCGAGCGCGCTGGGTTTGCCGCGAAGCGGCCGGATTGGGCCAAGGAACGCGCCGGTTGTTCGATGCTATCGTGCAGTTCGTAAATTTCCGAGTCAAAACCTAGCGCCTAGCCCGGCATGGCTTATTATTGTCGCTTGATTTTTCGCTGAGTCACTCAAAGGAGCTCTCATGGCCATAGGAACCGTTACCGTCGTCACCGGCACCGTTACCGCGCTTTCCGCCGACGGCGGCCGACGCATACTGCAGGTGGGCGACCGCATCGAGGCGACGGACATCTTGGAAACCGCGGAAGGCGCGACTTTGGTGGTTGCATTGGATGGCGGCGGCAGCCTGGACATGGGCGGTAACGATCGGATGGCGCTTGGCGACGCGTTGCCGGACGGTAGCGAGATAACCGCGAACGGACAGGCCCAAGCCAGCGGCCCTAGCGTGGAAGACATTCAGGCCGCGTTATTGGCCGGCCAAGATCCGACCAAGATTGCCGACCCCACCGCGGCCGGCGCACCGGCGGCGGGCGGCGGACCCGGCGCCGGCAATGAGGGCCACGGCATCGTCAGCATCGATTATTTGAATCCGGTCGCGCCGGTCACCAACGGCTTCGATACGATAGGTCCGGTCGTGGCGTTCAACGACATCGCCCCGCAAGTCCTGCTGCTGGAACCGCGCCGTTTGCCGGCGACGGCGGATGGCGGAATCAACCAACCGCCGATCGCGGTCGACGACGGCTCGAGTGGATTGCCGGCCGGCACGCCGGTCACGTTGGACGTGCTCGGCAACGACAGCGACCCGGATGGCACACTCGATCCAAGCACTGTGCAAATCGTCGGCACGGCGGCGCCCGGGCAGTCGCTGACGGTGGCCGGCGAGGGCGTGTGGAGCGTGGATCCCGTCAGCGGTGCGATCACGTTTACTCCCGCCGAGGGTTTCGTCGGCGATCCAACACCGATTCAATACAGTGTCGCCGATAATCTTGGCCTGCGCTCCGACCCGGCCACGATCAGTATTGATTACAACCGACCGCCGGAGGCCGGCGACGATAAGATTTCCGGCCTGACTCCAGGCAGCTCGGCGACATTGACCGTATTGACCAACGACAGCGATCCGGACGGTAGCGTCGATCCGGCCAGTATCCAAATTGTCGGCACGTCGGCGCCGGGCCAAGCACTGGGCGTCGCCGGCCAGGGTACCTGGAGCGTCAACCTCGAGTCCGGCACCATCAGCTTTACGCCGGTCGCCGGCTTCGTCGGCGATCCGACGCCGATTCAATACACCGTCGCCGACAACCTGGGATTGCGTTCGGAGCCGGCCACGGTCAGCGCCGATTACGACCCGGCGGTCACCTCGCTCAATTTGGCCGTTGACGAAAGCGACGCCGACCGATCCGCTGTCGGCGCTTTCACGATAGACGGCGCCGCGCCGGCTTCGGTTACGTTGGCCGCCACCGGAGCCACTTGGAACCCGGCGACGCAAACCTTGACCGACGATGGCGGTAAATTC
>NZ_JBYMAP010000057.1:0-21027 GCF_057766305.1 Methylomonas sp. BG-2
AAATTGGCGCGCCTGTATCTGGATCAGGGCATATACGAAGCCGCTGAATTGATGCTGGATCACTTATTGACGAATAAGCCCGGCTTGGATGCGGCGCTGGCCATGCGCTTGCAATTAGCCAAAATCAGCGCCGCCTCGACGGTCGCTTCAGTGGATGCCGGTTGAGAAAAGCACCGTGCCGGCGCCACCGCCCGCTTACCATCGTTACGAACAGTGCTCGCCTCAGCGGGCGCGGCATGGTTCGGTTCGGCGGTGGCGATTCCTTGACGGCCGGCGCCTGGTCGAGTAACGCGCGCTAGTAGCCGTCCTGCGTCGGGTTAACGATGGATGTTTCGGCGCTTAGCTCCTCCAGAAAGCGGTCGAAAACCAAGCTCATCGTCGGCAAAATGCTGAGCAAGCGATGGTCGGCGTCGTACAAGTGCAAACGGGCGCCGTGCTCCCGACAAAATCGCCAGGCATGTTCGGGTGGGACCACGTCGTCCCGCCAGCCGTGAAACACTTCAAGTTTGGCGGGCCCCGGGGCGAAACGGTCGCGGGCGTAACCCGGCAGATAAAAAGCCGGCGCGATCAAGAACAAACCTTGGGGATTCAGCGTTTCGGCGGCGACCGTGGCGACATAGGCGCCCATACTTGAACCGACCAAAACCAGCTTATCGTGCGCCGGCAAATTTTCGGCCAATAATCGGGAAACCCGCCAGTCCGGATCGTTGTTGGGCCGATAATCGATGCTTTCGAAACGAAAACCGCGCCGGGAAGCGACTTCGGCCAGCGCCAAGGCCTTTTCGCCCCAGGGAATACTGTCCATGCCGTGGTTGTAGATGACTAAGTGTTTCATAGCGACCGGTGACGTTATTTCCGCAAAATCAGATGGCTGAGCAAGCTCAGCAGCAGGCTGACGACCAGCATCGACGAGATCGGAATAAAGACTCGACTGTTTTCGGTTTGGATCGAAATATCGCCGGGTAGTTTACCGAACCAATTTAACAGCCACGGCGCATGGCTTAGCGCCAAGCCGAGCAAAAACAGAACGGCGCCGGCAATCGTCAAAATTTTGCCTACCATTGGATTATCCTCCACCTTTTCAGGCGGACTGCGTTTCAGGCCCCAATCGGCCGGGAGTTTCAATGCGTACCATGCAGGTCGTGCAAGCGGATATTACCACGTTGGCCGTGGATGCCGTCGTCAATGCCGCGAACGCTTCGTTGCTGGGTGGCGGCGGGGTTGACGGCGCGATACACCGGGCCGCCGGTCCGGCGTTGTTGGCCGCCTGTCGTGGTTTGGACGGCTGTCGGGTCGGGCAGGCGAAACTTACCGAAGGGTTCGGCTTACCGGCCAAATTCGTGATTCATACGGTCGGTCCGGTGTGGCGAGGCGGTTCGCACCGAGAAGCCGAGCTGCTGGCGGCGTGCTACCACAATTCGTTGACGCTGGCCCGCGAGCAGGCTTTGTCGTCGATCGCCTTTCCCTGCATCAGTACCGGCGCTTACGGTTTTCCGTTACTAGCCGCCGCCGAAGTGGCGGTAGCGGCGGTTTGCGAGTCTCTTACGCTAACGCGTTATGATATCGACGTGGTTTTTTGCTGTTTCGGCGCGGCCGAACTGGCGATATATCGGCATTTGCTAGAACAAGTTTGATCTTATTCGGCTACCGCCACGACTTGCGCGAATCCGCCGCCGGGCGTCCGGAAATTGGTGGTTTGACCTTGATAGAGCCGGGCGCAGACCAATTGAGTTTCGCCCCGATAAACGTAGTGGCGCAAGTCCAGTTTCAAATCGCCGCTGTCCAGCCGGCGTTCACTGGGCAAGACCAGTGATTGGGCAACATAATCGTGTTGCAGAATTTCCTCGAACACCCGCTTGGTCAGCTTATCCCCGCGGTATGCGGCTTTGCTGCCGTAACCGCGAGCGGGTTTGAAGAACAGCCGTTTGCGATCCGCCCACAACGCAGCGGCGTTTTCCGGCGCAACGCCGATGGTTTTGGCGACGCCGTCGCGCAGGACAGCCCTGGTTTGGCTGTCCACACCCAGGGTTCGTAAATAATCGTCGTCGCTTAGCAAGATCAAATTACGCTTGTCGGCGTACAGGGCGTGGTTTCTCGGGTGCGGCGTGACCACGGCGGCGCCGGCCAAGTAGGCCGCGCGCAAAGCCGCATGTTTCGCTTCGTCCAAGCCAAAATCGGTCAAGCGGTTGTAGACCAAATCAATCCGGTTTTGCCGGTGCCAGAGCCCGCCGTCCCGATATTCCAACGCGCTGGGGTCTAGAATCCAGGCTTGCAAGCCGTGCTCTTCGAACAGTTGCTTGAACAGCAAAAACTCCGGATAGAGATATTGTTGTTCGGGTTGCTCGTCAACGATGGCGACGGCCCGTAGCGGTTGCATGCCGCGTTCCGCGCGCCACTCGCCGACAAACATCTCGACGAAGGCCGTTTCCAGCGCGGGCGGGGTTTTGGGAGGGCTGCCCGGCCGTTGATAACCCGCGACTTCGCAGCAGGCATCCTGAGCCCGGATCAGCAGCGCATTGATCAACGCGCCGCCGGCGTTGCTATTGATTTCGATCAAACGCGGGCCGTCGGCGCCGAGATGGAAATCGTAACCCAGGAATACGCCGGCGGCTTGGCTTGGATGAGCGGCGCTTAGCGGAGCGCGGCTCAACACCTGTTCCCGAAACGCCGGCAGTGCGATTACCCGTTCCAGCGCGGCAATGATTGCGGTTTGGCGGTTCAGATCCGACTGACTGACGAATACCGGCGCGTCGGCGCACAAATGCGGCCGTTCGTCGGTCAGCATGCGGTAGAGCGCGTCGCCGTCCGCCGCGTTGGTCAGCAGCTTGCGCAAGGCCTTACGGTTTAACGACGTGCAACGGCAGGAGTCGTTCAATTGTTCGGCACGAAAGGGCGTGGCGGCGATAGGCGAAAGCGGCATGGGCATCGGTATTCCCTGGTGGACGGCGGTTTCGGATTCTGGCAGTTCGGCGGTTTCCGCCGGCATTTCGCTAGGACTATTTATTGACGGATTATTTCCGCGAACGCTGGGTGCTGTCCGCGAAATTGCAGCGGTTCAGCCAAACCGGCCTCCGGCTAAGGCTATTTGACCGGTCGCCAAAAGTCGCGGAAGATTAGAGAATAGCGATATGCCGGTCAAGCGGCATTTGCGTTTTCAAGCCTGCCGTCTGTTACGACGTTAGGGTCGTTTCGATCAATTTGCCCTGGAGGCGCGGGATGAAACAGAAAAATCCACTGGAAGCGGGCGCGGAAAAGCCGCGAAAGAAAATCCGTAAACCCAAGGCGGCGCGGATGGCGCCACCCACCAATGGTGAAATATTGGTTAAAGGCGTGGTGATGGGGATTGTGATTTCCGGGATCAGTCATGCCAGCCGGAGTATCGCCAAGGCATTCGTCAGGCGTCCGCTGGGCTTGTTCGCGGTGGGTATTGCCAGCGGCTATTTTGCGCACAAATACCGCAAGGAATTACTGACCGTCGGCGGTCGCACCGCCGTGGAGAGCAGAAATTTCATACTGCGACAAAAAGAAAATTTGGGCGATCTGATCGCTGAAATTCGAGATCCGGATCGCGAAGGCGACCGTTAACGTGGTGCTTGCGTCGGTTTTTACTGGCGCTTGACGGTTTTCGCGGTAGATTGGCGCTGAGATCAACTGGACAAAGAACGTCGCTACGTCATGGTCATACATCGCCTTTACCGTTCTCAGCGTCTGAAGATGACTACCGAGCAGGCTTGGCGTTTTTTCTCGTCGCCCTACCATCTCAATGAGATTACCCCGGATTTTTTTCAGGTTGAGATTGCTTCGCCGGTGCCCGAGGAAATCTATTCGGGCTTACTGATTGCGTATCGAATGCGGGCGGTTTTCGGATGGCCGATGGCTTGGCTCTCCGAAGTTTGCCATTGCGAACCGCCCCGGCGTTTCGTCTATCAGCAGCGCGTCGGCCCCTTCGCGTTCTTTAGCCACGAAGTTGCCGTGACACCTTGCCCGGGCGGCGTGGAGGTGGCGGACATCGTGTTTTATACGATGCGCTGGGCTTGGGTGGGGGACTGCTTGCATTACTGTCTGATCGGGCCGCGGCTACAGCGGATTTTTCAACGGCGGGCCGAGGTGTTGCAATCGCGCTGGCCGTTGCCGGCCGCTGTTTGTTCGGAAGATTGACTTTTCCCGGCGACAGGCATTAAATCGAACCCTCTCGAATTCATCACGGAGGCGAGTGACATGGTCGAATCAAACAGTTATCCGTTACAGGCCGGTAATCGAGTCTCCGGCATTGTTGAGCATCTGGACCGCGACGTCGAGCACGGCGAGGATCTGGTGATGTTGGGATACGGTCTCGTGCTGCTGGCGCCGATATTCGCGCCGTTACTGCCGCCGAAAGTTCTGTTGCCGCTGATGGCCCTGGTTTTCGCGCTGTCGGCGACGCTGGCGCGATGGCATTTTTACAAAATGGCTCGAAAACTGGCAGTGTCCGCCGCCGGTTTGGAGCAGCGCGAACTCAGTCAATTGCAGCCGATTGCCGAGGTGTTTGCCGAGCACCCCAGGCAAACCCTGGCGGTGGCGTTCAATCCGTTGAAAAATCTGTCGAGGACCGCTAAAAGCGTGCTCGGCGGCATGCTGATCAACCCGTTTTGGGGGCCGATTTTCTATATGCTGGGCTTACAGTTTGTCGAGGACCGGCACTTCTTTCTGCTCAATCGGGCGGTTCTCGGTATCGAGCAGCAACTGGGGCGGATACCGATTCGCGACTGAATGCCTTACGGCCGTCGCTGTGAGGCTATTGTCCTAACGTGCAGTTATGCACAAAAGCTGTGGATAAGTTTGTGATTAAGCGGTTGCCAATCGCCGCCATTCGCCGTTGCCATTAGGCTGTCATCAAATTGACCAAATTTTGCGCAACCATTTTTTGACTATGCTTAGTAGGGTTAATCACGGCGTCGAAAACTTTACCGATCGAAGAGCCTCACCCAGCCGCTAAAGTTTGCGACGCCCGACCCAGTCCGCCGGCGAATCGGAGATGGACGCCAGCGAATCCAGAGGCTGCCGCCGGGCGGCGCCATTCACCTTAGCATCAAGGTTGTGTCATGGAAAATCCTCGAACGCTTACGATAGACGGAAACCAGGCCGCGGCGGCCATCGCCCACAAACTCAACGAAGTCATCGCCATTTATCCGATTACGCCGTCGTCGGCGATGGGCGAATGGGCCGACGAGTGGTCGGCGCGCGGTCAGGTCAATCTTTGGGGCACGGTGCCGCGCGTTATCGAGATGCAAAGCGAAGCCGGCGCCGCCGGCGCGATCCACGGCGCGTTGCAGGCCGGCACGCTGGCGACGACGTTTACCGCGTCGCAAGGCTTGTTGCTGATGTTGCCGAACATGTACAAAATCGCCGGCGAACTCAGCCCTGCGGTGTTTCACATCGCGGCCCGCTCGCTGGCTTGCCAGGGCTTGTCGATTTTCGGCGACCACAGCGATGTCATGTCGGCGCGGATGACCGGTTTCGCGATGCTGTGCGCAAACTCGCCCCAGGAAGTGCAGGACTTGGCGCTGATTGCTCACGCGGTCTCGTTGGAAAGCCGAATTCCGTTCATGCATTTCTTCGACGGCTTCCGCACGTCGCACGAGGTGGCGAAGATCGTCGAAGTCGGCGACGACGTAATTCGGGCGATGATAGACGACGCCTGGGTCGCCGCCCACCGCGACCGGGCGCTGACGCCCGATCGGCCGGTACTGCGCGGCACCGCGCAAAATCCCGACGTGTATTTTCAAGGCCGCGAATCGGTCAATCCGTTTTACGCGGCGCTACCGGAGATCGCCCAGCGGGCGATGGACCGCTTCGCCGGCTTGACCGGCCGTCAATACCGCTTGTTCGATTATGTCGGCTCGCCGCAAGCCGAACGGGTGATCGTGCTGCTGGGTTCCGGGGCCGAGGCGGCCGAGGAAACCCTGGATTTTCTGAACAGGCAAGGCGAACAGGTCGGCTTGCTGAAAGTGCGGCTGTACCGGCCGTTCGCCGCCGCTAGGCTGATCGAAGCCTTGCCGGCCAGTTGCCGCAAGATCGCGGTGCTGGATCGCACCAAGGAGCCGGGCAGCGACGGCGAGCCTTTGTACAAGGACGTGCTGGCGGCATTGGTTCAGGATTTTGCCGACGGCGGCAAATTCGCCGCTTTGCCGCGGGTGGTCGGCGGCCGCTACGGCTTGTCTTCCAAGGAATTCACGCCGGGCATGGTCAAGGCGGTCTACGACGAACTCAAGCGCGACCGGCCCAAGCATCAATTCACGATCGGCATCCATGACGACGTCGGCCATACCAGTCTGGCATGGGATGCCGACTTCCGTACCGACGCCCACGCCGATACCTTTCAGGCGATGTTTTACGGCCTGGGCAGCGACGGCACCGTTAGCGCCAACAAAAACACGATTAAGATCATCGGCGAGGAAACCGACTGGCACGCCCAAGGCTATTTCGTTTACGACTCGAAAAAATCCGGCGCGATCACCGTGTCGCATCTGCGCTTCGGCCCCAAGCCGATTCGATCGACCTATCTGATCGGCTCGAAGGACGCCCGTTTTATCGGCTGCCATCAAACCATCTTCCTGGAGCGCTACGACATGCTGGCCAACGCCGCCGACAATGCCGTGTTCCTGTTGAATAGCGCCGAGCCGGCCGATCGCGTCTGGCACAGCCTGCCGGCGACGATGCAACGGCAGATGCTGGAAAAACGCATCCGGTTTTACGTGATCGACGCCTACGCGGTCGCCGAGCAATGCGGCATGGGCAAGCGCATCAACACCATCATGCAAACCTGCTTTTTCGCGATTTCCGGAGTCTTGCCACAGCAGCAAGCGATAGCGGCGGTCAAGCATGCGGTCGAAAAAACCTACGGCAAGAAAGGCCAGCGCATCGTCGAACTCAACTTCAAGGCCATTGACGAAACCCTGTCCGGCCTGCATCAAGTCATGCTGCCGGGCCGGGCCGACAGTCGCTTCGACTTGCAGGCGCCGGTCGCCGCCAACGCGCCGGATTTCGTACGCCGGGTCACCGGCGAAATCATTGCCGGCCGTGGCGACGCGTTGCCGGTCAGCGCGATGCCGGCCGACGGCACCTTCCCGACCGGTACCGCCGCCTACGAAAAGCGCAATCTGGCGCTGGCGATACCGGTCTGGGAAACCGACTTGTGTACCCAATGCGGCAAATGTCCGATGGTGTGCCCGCACGCGGCGATCCGCAGCAAAATCTTTCCAACCGACGCGGTGGCCGACGCGCCGGCCACGTTCAAGCATGCGGCGATGCTGGGCAAGGACTTTCCGGCCGGCTTGTCGATTAGCTATCAAGTCGCGCCGGAGGATTGCACCGGTTGCGGCTTGTGCGTGGATATTTGCCCGATTCGCGACAAATCCAACGCCAGCCGCAAGGCGCTGAACATGGCGCCGCAGCCGCCGTTACGCGAGCCGGAGCGCCAAAATTGGGATTATTTTTTGAATTTGCCGGAATACGACCGCCGCCTGATCAAGACCAGCACGATTAAGGGGGCGATGGTGCTGCAACCCTTGTTCGAATTTTCCGGCGCCTGCGTCGGTTGCGGCGAAACGCCCTACGTCAAATTGGCCTCGCAACTGTTCGGCGACCGGATGATCGTCGCCAACGCCACCGGTTGTTCGTCGATTTACGGCGGCAATCTGCCGACCACGCCTTGGAGCAAAAACGCCGACGGCCGCGGGCCGGCCTGGAGCAACTCGCTGTTCGAGGACAATGCCGAATTCGGTTTGGGCATGCGGGTGGCGATCGACAAGCAGGCCGAACAGGCTGCGGAGTTGTTGCTGAGTCTGCGCGAGGTGTTGGGCGGCGAATTGGTCGACGGCCTGCTGCACGCCGACCAGTCCGACGAAGCCGGGATTTACGAGCAACGCCAGCGCATCGTCGAATTGAAGCAACATTTACCGTCTCTGAATCAACAGGCCGCGCAAGCCTTGCTGCCGCTGGCCGACTATTTGTGCAAAAAAAGCGTGTGGATCATCGGCGGCGACGGCTGGGCCTACGACATCGGATACGGCGGCCTCGACCACGTGCTGGCCAGCGGCCGCAACGTCAATATTTTGGTACTGGATACCGAAGTCTATTCCAACACCGGCGGCCAGACCTCCAAGGCCACGCCGCTCGGCGCGGTCGCCAAGTTTTCGGCAGGCGGCAAGGCTACCGCGAAGAAAGACCTGGCGCTGCTGGCGATGGACTACGGCAACGTCTACGTCGCCCACGTCGCTTACGCCGGCAAGGATACCCAGACCATCAGTGCGTTTCTGGAAGCCGAGGCCCACGATGGGCCTTCGATCATCATCGCCTACGCGCCTTGTATCGCCCACGGCGTGGATATGTCCAACAATCACCGCCAGCAAAATCTGGCGGTCAAGAGCGGGCATTGGCCGCTGTTCCGCTTCGACCCGGCCAAGATCAGGCAAGGCAAGAATCCGATGCATCTGGACTCGGCCGAGCCGTCGATTCCGTATCGCGACTTCGTGATGAGCGAAACCCGCTTCAGCATGCTTTGGCAAACCCATCCCGACGATGCGGAAGCCTTCTTGCAGCAGGCGCAACAGGACGTGAAAAACCGCTACCGCTATTACCAACAATTGGCGGCGTTGGATTGGAGTCAGGCTGCCAGCGTGGCCGCCGCAAAGGCCCAGATCAAAGCCGACATTGCCCCGGAGAGCCAACATGGTTGATTTGACGACTGAATATCTGGGCCTGAAGTTGGCTCACCCGCTGGTGCCGTCGGCATCGCCGCTGGCCAAGGATCTGGATGGCGCCCGTCGCTTGCAGGATGCCGGCGCGTCGGCGATCGTGATGCCGTCGTTGTTCGAGGAAAAAATCGAGGCCGAGCAACAGCAAATGGATCGGTTTTTTTACGGCCAAGCGCTGGGTTACGGCGAAGCCGACAGTTTTCATCCGGTGCCGGACCAAATCAAAAGCTACCAGGACCGCTATCTGGAGCATTTGCGAAAATTGAAAAGCGAATTGAACATCCCGATCATCGCCAGCCTGAACGGCACCTCGCTGGGCGGTTGGCTGGAATACGGCGCGGCCTTGCAACAGGCCGGCGCCGACGCGCTGGAGCTGAATATCTACCATCTGGCGGCCAACGCCGAGGACGACAGCGAAGCGGTCGAGGAGCGTTATCTACATATATTGCGGGAGCTGAAAAGTCGGATCGATATTCCGTTGACGCTGAAATTGTCGCCGCAATTCAGCTCGCCGCTGCATTTCGTCAGGCGGCTGGCGGCGGCCGGCGCCGACGGCGTGGCCTTGTTCAACCGCTTTTATCAATCCGACATCGACTTGGACACGTTGCAGGTGGTACCGAAACTGGAATTGTCCACGCCGGGCGAAGCCTTGCTGAGGATACGCTGGACCGCGTTGATGTACGGCCGGGTGAATCTGTCGCTGGCGGTGACCGGCGGCTTTCATCGCGGCGAGGATGTCGTCAAGGCCTTGCTGGCCGGCGCCGACGTCGTGCATTTGTGCAGTGTGTTGTTGGAGCACGGCGCCGATCGGCTGACCGATTTGCTCGACGAGTTGCTGATCTGGCTGCGCGAGCACGAATACACCTCGATCACGCAAATGAAAGGCAGCGTCAGCCAGCAGCACGCCATCGACCCCAGCGCCTACGAACGCGCCAATTACGTGCAGGTGCTGGATAGCTACACGCCGGCCGCCGGCGTGCTGCGCTAAATTTCGTGCGCGACCTGGACGAGTTGTTCGCGGCCTTGTCCAGGGCCAAGTTTCGCGCCGGGTTTCAGCTGCAAGGCAAGGACTTGCGGTATCTGCGGGATAAGGGCCTGGACACGGTGCTCCAGCACGCCGACGATTTTGTCGCCAAGCGTCTGGCCGCCGCCGAGCCGATCAACGACGGCAAGCAAACGCCTTACCGGGGTCACCCGGTGTTCGTCGCTCAGCACGCCACCGCCTGTTGTTGCCGGACATGCTTGGAAAAATGGCATCGGATTCCGCGCGGCCGGGCATTGACCGAGGCCGAACGCGCCTATATTCGCCGCGTGTTGGGCCGTTGGTTGTCCGCCAGTCTATCCGGTCCGGCTCAGAGCGGCGAATCGGCCACCATCCGCTGAAACCGCGCGTTATCGACTAAACTGACGGGGCAGGGCCGATCATCGGCCTACTTAGAACGGCGGAGGGCGCTAGCCCGGAGACGCGATGCTCGAACACTTCTTCCTGGAACCCGACGACTTCCCCCACGGCCTGATGCACGGGCAATTCGACCTCGCCACGGTCGCGGGTTCGGTATTGCTTGCGGTATTTGCGTCGTTTTGCGCGCTGGAAACCATGGCGCGCCAGTCTCGCGGCCGGCGACGACTTTGGTTGTTGGCTGGGGCGTTGATGCTGGGCGGCGGCGTTTGGGCCATGCACTTCATCGGTATGTTGGCGTTTCGTCTGGAGGTGCCGGTCGGCTACGATCCCTGGTTGACCGCTATTTCGCTAGTGCCGGGTATCGTCGCGGCGGCGGCGGCGCTGCGGACCTTGGCGGACAATGGCGATTCGGCGGCCAGTAAAATCCTGGGCGGCACGATCCTGGCCGTCGGAATCGGCTTGATGCACTTCACCGGCATGGCGGCCGTGCGGCTGGAGGGGGTCTTGCGCTACGAGCGCGGCCTGTTCCTGGCGTCGTTGCTGGTGGCCGAGGTGCTGGCCGTCGCGGCGATGCTGCTAAAGCCTTGGCTGAGGCGGCAATGCCGGGTAAGAGCGGGCGCGAATTGGCTGCCGTCTCTGCTCGGTGGGATCTGCCTCGGCGGCGCGATTTCCGGCATGCATTACGTGGCGATGGCCGCCGCCAATTTCGTGCGACTACCGGCGGTAAATTTATCGGAATCCGCCGTCGCGGCGGATTCGGTTGGATTGGCGATCGGTGTTGCGGTCGTCGCCACGCTGTTGATTGTCGGCGGTGCGACCGTTACTTTTCTAGTCGGGCGAATTGCCTCGGAACGCTGTCGAATTCAGGCGGTTTTGGCATCGACCAGCCAAGGCCTGATGATGTTGGATTTGGCCGGAATCGTTACCGGCACCAATCCGGCCATGTTGACCATGCTTGGTCGTGACGACGCCGAGGTTGTGGGGCGTTCGTTTCGGGATTGGGTGGCTTACGGCGACGCCGACGCGTTGCGCGGCGGTTATCGGGGCGAGGTGGGGCTGCGGCGCGCCGACGGTTCGATATTGCCGTGCTTGGTACACGGCAACGATGTCATTGACGAGCGGGGAGGCTTGTGGTACCGGTTTGCGTTGTTCAGCGATGTTTCCGAGCGGAAGCGGCACGAAGCCGACATTCGCGACAATCAGCAGCGCTTGCTGGACATTCTGAACTTTAGCCCGATCGCGGTGCGGATTGCGACTCAACAGGGCCGGCAAGTGGTGTTTTACAACCAGCGTTACGGCGAGGTCATCGACAATGTCGATGCATCAGGCGACGACCCCGGTCGCTACTATGCCCGCCCCGAGGAGTACCGGGAAATCCTGGCGGAATTGGCTCGGGGCCGTTGCGTGATGGACAGGCCGGTGGAAATCCGTACCCGCAATGGCCGCGCCTTGTGGATGTTGGCGTCTTATATGCCGATGGTGTATCGGGACGAACAGGCGGTGTTGGGTTGGTTCTACGACATTACCGAACGCATCGAGGCGCAACGCCAATTGACCCGGCAATTGCAAGTGCAGCGCGAAATCGAGGAATCGCTGCGGGTTGCCAACGCCGAGCAGCGGGCGATTTTCGATTCGGCATCGTCGGGAATTTCACTGCTGCGCGATCGGGTCATTTTGCACTGCAATCGGCAACTGGAAATCATCTTCGGCTATGCGCCCGGCGAATTGGACGGCTGCTCGACCCGCGTATGGTATGCCGACGACGAGGCTTACCGGATCGGCGGCGAGCCGGCCGACCAAGACATGTTGCACGGTGGCAGCCACCGGCGCGAGCAACAATTGCGCCGCCGCGACGGTAGTTTGTTTTGGGCTCGGGTGACGGCGCGAGCCTTGGACGGCATTGATCCCGCCAACGGCGTCGTCGCGTTGGTCGATGACATCGGCATCGAGCGCGAAGCGGCGGAAGCCTTGCGAAAGGCCAAGGAGCTGGCCGAAGACGCGGCCAAGATGAAGGCCGACTTCCTGGCCAATATGAGCCACGAGATCCGCACGCCGATGAACGCGATCATCGGCTTGAGCCATCTGGCGCTGAAAACCGACCTCAGCAACCAGCAACGCGACTATTTGCAGCGTATTCAGGCGTCCAGCCACCATTTGCTCGGCATCATCAACGACATTCTGGATTTCTCCAAGATCGAGGCCGGCAAATTGACCGTTGAAAACATCGAGTTCGATCTGGAGCGGATGCTGGACACCGTAACCGGTTTGGTGCGCGGCCGGGCCGACGAAAAGGGGTTGGAGCTGATCCGCGATGTGGCGGCCGATGTACCGATGGCGTTGATCGGCGACCCGTTGCGCCTGGGGCAGGTCTTGATCAACTTCGGTTCCAACGCGGTGAAATTTACCGAACGCGGCGAAGTCGCCATCGTGATTCGCAAGGATCGGGACAGCGGGCGGGAGGTCAAGCTGCGCTTCGCGGTACGCGATACCGGTATAGGCCTGTCCGGGGAACAAATTCAGGCCTTGTTTCAGCCGTTCCGTCAAGGCGACAGTTCGACAACGCGCAAATACGGCGGGACCGGCCTGGGTTTGGTGATCTGTAAAAAATTGATTGAATTGATGGGCGGTGAAGTCGGCGTGAATTCCCAGCCGGGCCGGGGCGCGGAATTCTGGTTCACGGTGTGGCTGGGCAAGGGCAAGGGGCGCTCCAAGCCGCTGGCCCGGCCGGATTTACGCGGGAAACGCTTATTGGTCGTCGATGACAATGAAAACGCTCGCTCGGTGCTGGTGTCGTTGTTGACCGGCATGTTGTTTTCCGCGGACCAGGCCGACTCCGCGGAAACCGCTATCGCCGCGATCCGCGAGGCGGTCAGGGCCGACCACCCGTATGAATTGATTTTCGTGGATTGGCAAATGCCGAAGACCGACGGTATCGCCTTAGCCGGCGCCATACTCGGCATGGGCTTGAGTCCGCGGCCCAAGTTGATCCTGGTGACCGCTTACGATCGCCAGGAAGTGCTGGCGGGGGCGAGCGTGGCCGGTATCGACGAAGTCCTGATCAAGCCGGTCAACGCTTCATCGTTGTTCGACAGCGTGATTCGGGCGCTGGCCGGCCGGCCGCCGCCGCCGTTGATACCCGAGCCGGTACCGCCGTTGGGCGCGGATTGCGCGGGGCGGTTGTTATTGGTCGAAGACAATGACATGAACCAACAGATCGCCCGGGAGTTGTTGCAAAGCTGGGGCTACCGGGTGGACGTGGCCGGCGACGGCGTGGAAGCCTTGGCCAAGTTGCGCGGCAACGGTTACGACGCGGTGTTGATGGATATGCAAATGCCGGTGATGAACGGCGTCGAGGCCACTCGCGAGATTCGTAAAATCCCGGAATTGGTGGACTTGCCGGTGTTGGCGATGACCGCCAACGCGCTAGCGAAAGATCGCGACGAATGTTTGGCGGCCGGGATGAATGACCATATCGCCAAACCGATTGAGCCGGACGATTTATTGGCCTTATTAAAGCGGTGGCTGGTTAGGCCTCGGAAAACACCGCCGGCACCGGCGGCCCGCTCGCCGGTGCCGGTTAACCTTCCCGGCTTGGATAGCGCGGCCGGCTTGCGGCGCATGTTGGGCGAAACCGATTTTTACCTGGCCATGCTGAAGAAATTCGTCGAAGGCCAGACCGACGCCGCCGAAGCGATCGGCGCGGCCTTGGACGGCGGCGATCGGGAGACCGCGCGGCGTCGGGCGCATACGTTAAAGGGATTGGCCGGCAACATCGGCGCATCGGCGGTGGCGGAACTGGCGGAGCAATTGGAATCGCGTTTGCGCGGCGGCGAGGCGCTGGATGAATTCGGTCCACTGTTGGCTGCTATCGCCGAGCAGCTGCAAGCGCTGGCAGCCGGTTTGCAACCCTGGTTGCCGCTGGAGGCAGCGGTGCAGGCAGCATCGCCGCCGCCAGCGGGCGAATTACAGGCGGCGCTGAACCGGCTGAAGGCGCTGCTCGGCGACGACGATGCCGAGTCCGGCGATTATCTGGCGGCAAATGCCGAGGTGTTTGCCGGCGCGTTTCCGCGACACTACGCCGAACTGCGCAAAGCCGTCGACAACTTCGAGTTTGCCAAAGCCTTGGCGCTATTGAACGAAACCAACGCGGAAACGGAGTAGCGCCATGCGATCCAATGAACGATTGATACGCCCCACCATACTGGTGGTGGACGATACGCCGGACAATCTGGTGTTGATCAGTGGCTTGTTAAAGCCGTATTACCGGGTCAAGGTAGCGGGCAGCGGCACGCACGGCTTAAGGATCGCCGCCGGTGACGGGCCGCCCGATCTGATCTTGCTGGACGTGATGATGCCGGATATGGACGGATACGAAGTCTGCCGCCAGTTGAAGGCCGACATTCGCACCGCCCAAATTCCGGTGATCTTTCTGACCGCCAAGACCGAGCAAGAAGCCGAGCGTTACGGCCTGGAACTGGGCGCGGTCGATTACATCGCCAAGCCGGTCAGTCCGCCGATCGTATTGGCCAGGGTCAAAAACCACCTGGCGCTGAAGGCGGCGGCCGATTTTCTGCGCGACCAAAACGCGTTTCTGGAAACCGAGGTACGGCGCCGCATCGCCGAAGTCCTGGCAATCCAGGATGCCACGATACACGTGGTGACCGCATTGGCGGAAACCCGCGATCCGGAAACCGGCAATCATATTCGGCGTACCCAGTTTTACGTGAAGGCGCTGGCCGGGGCACTGCTGAGCCATCCGCGTTTTGCCGGGCGCATCAACGAAACCGACGTGGAGACTTTCTGCAAATCGGCGCCGTTGCACGACATCGGCAAGGTCGGCATCCCGGACCGCATTCTGCTGAAGCGGGGTAGCTTGACTCCGGACGAGTTCGAGATCATGAAAAACCATCCGGCGCTGGGCCGCGAGGCCATCGAGCGCGCCGAACGGCAACTGGGCATGCGGGTCGGTTTTTTGGATGCCGCCAAACAGATCGCCTACGGTCACCACGAAAAATGGGACGGTTCCGGCTATCCCCTCGGTTTGTCCGGCGACGCCATTCCGATACCGGCCCGGTTGATGGCGATTGCCGATGTCTACGACGCATTGATCAGTCGGCGGGTCTACAAACCGTCTATGCCGCACGTAGCGGCGTTGGCGACGATGCGCGACCACCACGTGGGGCATTTCGATCCGGACATGTTGGCGGAGTTTTTTCGGATAGAGACGCGCATTCGCGAGATCGCCGAGCACTACGCGGACCCCGGTTGACGGGCAATGCCGTTAAGTTAAGTTGTCTTTGGTGGGCTTGTCGACCATGAACGGCTTAACCATCCGCCCTTCGACAGCCTCGGGCGAACGGTCAGTCCTTAACTTAACGACACCGGGTTGAGGCCTAGCCACAAATCCCCTTTTAAAATCAATGTAAAAATTCTTACAAATGGATTCCGGGGTTTGTGTCGTTGCAAACATTGCGCCGGTAGTTTCCAATGGCAAGTCGGGATGGTTAAAAAAAAGTTGTTTAAAAATATAAGCTTATAGATATTTTAGAACTGGCATAACCTGTGCTATCTCACTTCGTAACCCATCCAAGCGAGGTACTCATCATGGAATTGCCAGTATTAAACGAAACTCCCGCAGCCAGCGCAGGCGGCTGTTCTTCCCACTCTTGCGGTACGTCCGACGACCAATTAGGGCATTTGTCGGACGAGATTCGCTCCAAGGTGGAAAACCATCCGTGTTACTCGGAAGACGCTCACCACTACTTTGCCCGTATGCACGTGGCGGTAGCGCCGGCCTGTAACATCCAGTGCCATTATTGCAACCGCAAATACGATTGCTCCAACGAATCGCGTCCGGGGGTGGTTTCAGAGCTGTTGACGCCGGAACAAGCGGTAAAGAAAACCATGGCGGTCGCGGCCAACATCCCGCAAATGACCGTATTGGGCATCGCCGGCCCCGGCGACCCGTTGGCCAATCCGGAGCGGACCTTCGAGACCTTCCGTCGCCTCAGCGCCGAAGCCCCCGACATCAAGCTGTGCGTTTCCACCAACGGCCTGGCCTTGCCGGAATCGGTCGAGGAGTTGTCCAAACACAACATCGACCATGTCACGATCACGATCAACTGCGTGGATCCGGAAATCGGCGCCCAAATTTATCCGTGGATATTCTGGGAAAACAAACGGATCAAAGGCGTCAAGGGCGCGAAGATTCTGATCGAGCAGCAGCAAAAAGGCCTGGAAATGCTGACCGCCAGAGGCATTTTGGTCAAGGTCAACTCGGTGATGATCCCCGGCGTCAACGACAAGCATTTGGCTGAAGTCAGCAAGATCGTCAAAGCCAAGGGCGCCTTCCTGCACAACGTGATGCCGTTGATCGCCGAAGCCGAACACGGCACCTTCTACGGCGTGATGGGCCAACGCGGTCCGACCCAGGACGAGCTGATGGATCTGCAAGATTCTTGCTCCGGCGATATGAACATGATGCGCCACTGCCGGCAATGCCGCGCCGACGCGGTTGGTCTGTTGGGCGAAGACCGCGGCGACGAGTTCACGATGGACAAAATCGAGGCGATGGAAATCGATTACCAGTCCGCGATGGAAAAACGCAAGGTCATTCACGAAGCGATTGCCGAGGAAATGCACAGCAAGCGCGCCGCGAAGGCTGAAAAAGCCGCTAGCCACGCCACCGAGCCCAAGCTGAACACCCGTCCGGTGTTGATGGCCATCGCCACCAGCGGCCAAGGCGTGATCAACCAGCACTTCGGTCATGCCAAGGAATTCCTGATCTACGAAGCCTCTCCGGATGGCGTGCGTTTCATGAGCCACCGCAAAACCGATCTGTATTGCAGCGGCGACGATACTTGCGGCGATGGCGAGAGCGTGTTGCAACGCACGATCCGGGCGCTGGAAGGCTGCGAAGTGGTGCTGTGCTCCAAGATCGGCTACGAGCCTTGGGACATGCTGGAGCAAGCCGGCATTCAACCCAACGGCGAGCATGCGATGGAACCGATCGAGGATGCGGTGATGGCGGTTTACAAAGAGCTAGCCGCCGCCGGCAAGTTGGACGAGGTTAAAGACGACCAACGCGCCACCGCTTAACTTCGGAGCGGGTTTACGCCGGGTACGCAGCAAGGTTGCGTACCCGGATAAACCGACCTATTCAGCACAAATTCGCCAAGAGGTGACGTCATGGCATTACAAATCATCGAATCCTGTGTCAATTGCTACGCCTGCGAGCCGCTGTGTCCAAGCAAAGCAATCTACATGTCGGAAAAAGCCGGACATTTCAAAATCAACCCGAGAAAATGCACGGAGTGCGAGGGTGACTACAAAGACACCCAGTGCGCCAGCATTTGCCCGATCGAAGGCGCGATCCTCGACGCCCAAGGCATTGCAATCAACCCGCCCGGTTCATTGACCGGTATCCCGCCGGAACGCATGGCGGAAGCGATGGCGGAATTGCAAGCCCATTGACGGCGATGGCCATCGTCCATTTTTACGAGAAACCGGGTTGTTTGAATAACACCCGGCAGAAGCAGCTACTCAACGCCGCCGGCCACGTGTTGGTCGTGCATGATTTATTGCAGCATCCGTGGACCCGGCAACCGGAGTTGCTCAGGGCATTTTTCGGCAATTTGCCGGTCGCCGATTGGTTTAACCGCGGCGCGCCGGCCGTCAAGCAGGGCTTGATCGATCCGGATAGTTTGGACGAACGGCAGGCGATTGCGTTGATGGTGGCGCAACCCTTGCTGATTCGGCGTCCGTTGATGGAAGTGGACGGCATTCGAGTTTGCGGCTTCGACGAAGCTCAGGTCGATCGCTGGTTGGGTTTGAAAATACCGTCCGGCAAGGACTTGGAGACTTGTCCAAGGCAGGCCCACGCCGAGGCGTGCAAGCCATGAACACCCTGAAGTTGGAAAACGATGACGGCGTACCGGTCGCGGTGCCGTTGTCGGAGAGGGTGCATTGGATAGGCGCATTCGATCCCGATCTGCGTACCTTCGACATCATTCTGAAGACGGCCAACGGTACCAGCTACAACGCCTACATCATTCGCGGCAGCGAGGGTGTCGCGGTCATCGATACCGTGAAGGAAGGCTTTGCCGGCGATTTTTTCGCCCGCTTGGAAAGCGTGGCCGATTACTCGGAAATCAAGGTCATCGTTCTGAATCATCTGGAACCCGATCACACCGGGGCGCTGCCGGAATTGATGCGGCGAGCGCCGCAAGCCCAGTTGTTCATCTCGCAAAAAGCCCAATCGATGTTGAAGGGCTTGCTGAAACAGAACGAATTGAGCTTTACGCCGGTGTTGACCGGCGATTCGGTCTCGCTCGGCGACCGGAGTCTGGAGTTCTTGCACACGCCCTATTTGCACTGGCCGGATACCCAGTGCACTTACGCTCCCGAGGAAGCGATCTTGTTTTCCGGCGACGTGTTCGGTTGCCATTTTTGCGACAAGCGTTTGTATAACGATCGCGTCGGCGATTTCCGGTTTTCGTTCGAGTATTACTACGCCCACATCATGCGGCCGTTCAAGGAATACGTGGTGCGGGCGCTGGAGCTGATCGAGCCATTGCCGCTGACCCTGATCGCTCCCACGCACGGCCCGATTCTGCGCGACCGGCCTCAGCATTACATCCAGCGCTACCGGCAGTTGTCCAGCCCCGCCCTGCATAACGAGCTCAGTCCCAATCAGAAAACCCTGCTGATTTTCTACATCAGTTCCTACGGGAATACCCGGCGCATGGCCGAGGCGATTTACCAGGGGGCGATGCAGGTCGAGGATGTGCGAGTGTCTCTCTACGATTTGGAAGGCGGCGAAGTCGCGCCTTTCGTCGATCTGATCGAGGAAGCCGACGGCTTGGTGCTGGGAACGCCCACCATCAACGGCGACGCGGTCAAGCCGATTTGGGATTTATTGTCCTCGCTGACCGTGGTCAACCTGAAAAACAAATTGGGCGGGGTGTTCGGCTCCTACGGCTGGACGGGTGAAGGCGTGCGTCTGGTTGAAGACCGTTTGCGCGGCCTGAAATTACGAGTGCCGATTCCCGGCTTGCGGGTGAAGTTGATCCCGACCGATGACGAAATCCTGGAATGCAAAGCCTTCGGCTTGGAGCTGGCTCAGGAATTGACCGGCGCTAGAGCCAACCGCACCGTTAATTTCGCGGATTTGGCCTGAAATAACAGCAATGTGAGTGCGGGGGCCGCGTGCGTCCCGCTACTGACTGCACCGCTTGGTTGGCGAGACCGGCGGTTTACCGAGTATTCGGCCGGAGTCCCTGGGTTTCGGCCGGGCCGATGCAAGGACGCATCGGTGGATCCGCCGCCGAAAGGCGGCGGAAATCGGGGGGCCTTATCGGGCCTCCACAACGAAGATTCGTCAGATTGGACGGTTTTCGGGATTATTTTCAATACCTTAAGGAGTTTTAGCAATGGCCAAAGCGACCATTACGTTCGAAGATATCAATGTCACTGTCACGGTTCCGGCCGGCACTCGGGTTATCGAAGTGTCCGAAAAAGTCGGGTCCGGGATTACCTACGGCTGCCGAGAAGGTGATTGCGGCACCTGTATCATGAAGGTGACTTCGGGTTGGAATCATTTGACCGAGCCATCGGTGCTGGAAGATAAGGTGCTGCGGGAAAACATGGCCGGCAAACACAATCGTCTGGCTTGCCAGGCGCAAGTGTTGGGCGGTCAAATTTCCGTCAAACCGGTGTAACCCACTTCACAGGAGGCAGACATGGCTTTAGTGACCTTTACCAGTCCCGAATACCGGGACAAAACCGTATACGCGGTAGCCGGCAGTCACACCCAGACGGTGCTGAAACTGGCTTTGGAAAACAAGATTCCGATTAACTTCGAATGCGAAGACGGAGAATGCGGCACTTGTTTAGTGCGGGTAACCAGTATCGACAAAAAAAATCAACGCATGGGCGGTCCATTGACCGAGAAAGAAAAAACCGTGTTGAAAGAAGTCGGTAAGGTAACCGCCGAGGAGTTGGAAAAAATGATCGTCGACGATTTGCCATGCGAGTGGCGTCTGGCTTGCCAGATGATAGTCAGAGACGAAGATATCCGGGTCGAATACTAACCCGGTAAACCCAGGCCGGAGGAAAGTCGATGAATTGCGTACCAGTCCTAGCGTCGCCGGCGAAAGCCGATTTGGCGGCAAAAAATCAGTCCAGGCAGGCGATCTACGACGATCTTTTGGCCCGTGCCGGCCAGATGCCCAACCGCGTCTGGCTGGCGCAAATTATTGCCAGTTGGGCGGTGGGAGACGGCGTACTCCCGGACCGAATGGGCTTGAGTCCCGCTGGTTTCAGCCGGTTGCTGGCAAGTCAGTTCTCCGGATATTCGTTGGCGGAAACGGCGGTTTCAGGGAGTGTGTTGGATTACGGCAGGATGCTGGAAAAGCAGGATTTGGAAGTGTTGTTGCGACAGTTTGCCAGCGATAGCGACGCGGACGACCTGGAAATTCTGATCTCGTTGATCGTTTCGGCTTGCTTGGGTAGCGATCATCTCTGGCAGGATCTCGGCTTATGGTCGCGCAAGGACTTGTCCGACATGCTGAGGCGGAATTTTCCGGAACTGGTATCGCGCAACAGCAAGGACATGAAGTGGAAGAAGTTTTTGTATAAACAGCTTTGCGAGGCTGAAGGCTTGTATGTCTGCCGGGCGCCGTCCTGCGAGGTTTGCCACGACTACCCTCAGTGTTTTGGTCCGGAAGATTAAGCGGCCTCCACGAGAGATACTGCCGATTAAGGTTTCATTAAAACTTCCGTTTTACGGAAGTTGTCACATTTTTAACTTATACTGGAGCTTTTTGATTGGATACCGGAATTTTTCCGGAGGAATGAATAAATGCATTGGTCTCGTTGGGCGCTATTGGC